>JAYXXU010000235.1:0-23536 GCA_036019135.1 Pseudomonadota bacterium
AGCAATGATTCTATTGAGGCACGTGCCCAGCAGATCACTGCGCCTGCACTGATTGTATGGGGAACGGAAGATCGGTTGCTTCATCCTAAAGCAGGTGAGATTTTGCATGGTTTAATGCCTAACTCACAGCTGATTTTGATGCAAGGTATTGGACATTTGCCGATGCTAGAAGATGTGCAACAAACGGCCAAAGATTATTTAGCCTTTCGCACAGGACTGCCCGTTGATTAATTGATCTGTCGGCATACCCCTCCGATTGCTATGCCGTCGGAGGGGTTGATGGAGGGATATAGTGGATTATTGAACCACCTCATCGACCCAGCGTTGTAAGGAAACATCACACGTCTTGAGGAAGTCGAGAATCCGAGCTTCGGTGACGCCACCCGCTAGATCAAGGTCAAGTTCTAACACAGGATCGCCACTGTCATCTAAATAAGTGCGTGAGTAGTTCTTGGTTTTATTCCATTCATTGGCATGTTCGAGTGTGGTGCTGGTGTCTTGAAATGCTGCTCTAAACTGAAGCGCATTCTTGTCTTTGCCGATGATCATATAGACGCGATAACCCTGTAGCTTCCAAATTAAATCCCCATCATCATCGACGGTGTAGCTATAGCCTGCTGATTTAAAGATCTGCTCCATTTTCTGTGTGGATGTTTGCTCAATGATGGTTTGAGCAAATGCAGTGGGGATCTGTGCTGTTAATAGTGCACATGCGAGTAGGTAGGGTGCAGCGCGTTTCATGATGTTCTCCGTAGACCCTGTCTTTTATGATGTCCAGTTTGCAAGAGGGTTCAACCTGCAAGCATGAGCAACGACCGAAATATCAGTGAGCTGAGGTAGTTTTACGATAAATATGCTTATATTGCAACGGGCTGGTTCATTATTTTTATCAAACTGAGTGAGGGTTTTGGGGCTATGGTATAAAAAAACCGCATGTGTGAACAGGCGGTTTTTTGAGAGGCTCAGCGTGGATTATGGGTTTGGATCCATCGCGTCATATTTGATTTCGACCCGACGGTTTTCAGCCCAAGCGGCTTCATTAGTGGCTTCGTTGATCGGCATTTCTTTACCGTAGCTGACGGTGTCGATTTGGCTTTGTGGTACGCCATTGGTCAACAAGAAGGTTTGGACAGCCAAGGCACGACGCTCGCCAAGTGCCATGTTGTATTCGCGTGTGCCGCGCTCATCAGTATGACCTGCCAAGGTGACTTTTGCTCCATTGGTTTGTGCCAAATAACGAGCATGTGCATTCAGTGTAGCAAAGTCTTTTTGGGACAGTTGGCTGCTGTCGTAGTCAAAATTGACGACACGGCTGGCCAATGCAGTGCGCATGGCTTCTGCTGCGGCATTTGCACCTGTTTGGAGGTTTTCCCCTGTCAGTCCACTTGTTGTGCCTGTACCTGTGGTGTTTGCACCAGCTGTACCACTGCCCGAGGTCACTGTATCTGTACTGCCAGTAGTGGTGGCGGGTTTTTTGCTTGCGCAGCCCGTCATAGCCAGCGCCACTGCTAGACTTGGAATTAACAACAAACGTGCGTGTTTCATCAAAGTTACTCCCGTGTTGTAAGACAGCATCTGAGACAAGTGTCTCAGATGATTACCGCAGTCTGATGACAGCGTGTTGTGCGATCAGTCAGAAAAAATCGATGTTGCATCAAAAAACATTCATGCGAAAACAATGCCAATATAGGTCATTGTGCAGGTGAGCGGATCACGGGCGCCCATGCAGGCTCACGCACCTCGCCCGACTGGCTGGGCAAATTCATCCGAAAGCGCCCATCGGTTGACATGATGGCTAACATACCACGTCCACGCTCACGCGTTGCATAGACGACCATTTGGCCATTCGGTGAGAAGCTAGGCGATTCGTCCAGTGGTGTCGGCGTCAAAATGCTGATCACCCCAGAGGCGAGATCCATTACCCCAACTTGGTATTGTTGACCTGATTGACGGTGTACCAAGGCCAATGATTGGCCATCGCTGCTTAAGCTACCACGCGCATTAAATCGCCCATTAAAGGTCAGACGGCGCACTTGTCCACTGTCCAGTGTGTAGCGATAGATTTGCGGTGTGCCACCACGATCTGAGGTAAATACAAAGGATTGGCCATCTGCGGCAAAGCGTGCTTCGGTATCAATCGCACTGTCATGGGTCAGTCGACGAATTTTTTTGGTGGAGAGCTCCATCAAATAAATTTCAGGATTACCGTCTTTGGAGGCAGTAAACAGCATGCTTTTGCCATCGGGTGAAAACGATGGCGCACCATTTAGACCTTTAAATTGCGCCAAGGTGTCGCGCTGACCTGTGGCAAGATCCTGTACATAGATTGCTGGCCGACCTGTCTCAAACGAGACATAGGCGATTTTGCGGCCGTCAGGCGTCCATGTTGGCGACAAAATAGGTTCAACTGACTCCAACACTGTGCGTGGCTGTTGGCCATCAGAGTCCGCAATCTGTAATGTAAAAAAGGGCTTGCCATTTTTGCGCTCACGCAGCACATACGCAATCCGACCTGAAAAGTCTCCTGGGATGCCAGTCAGTGCTTCGTAGATTTTGTCGGCAATTAAATGACCTGCTTCACGCATACGATTGGCAGGTACGTTGATTTGCTCACCTAGAATACGGGTGTTTTTTTGGATATCCATCAGCTCATATTGAACTTGGTAGCCGCTACCATTTGAGCGCACTTGGCCAACCACAACATATGGCACGCCTGCTGATTGCCATGCTGCAAGATTCAGATCTTGTGAACGGGTCGGTCGCTCAGGCAGGTTGGCGGAGCTGGCAAATTTGCCTGAGCGCTGGAGATTGGCTTGAATGATCGGCTGAAGCACAGTGTCTGACTCAAATGGCACGATGGCAATTTGGGGGGCTTCCGCGAAGGATTTGGCGATTTCGATTTGTAGTTCTGCCTGTGCTGGCAGGGGCAGCGCTAGGGTGATACTGCCCAATACAGCAGCAAAACCAATAGCGAGTAGATTCAGCTTCATGGAGCTACTCCGATCTAAAATTCAATGTAAATGATCTAAAGTGCTGTTGGAACACTTCTGCATCATCAGGGACGGGGAGTGGACTTGAGCGCTCAATAGCTGCCCGAAGTTGGGCATCTGCTTGTGCGTCACCACTGGACTTGGTGATGACAACTGAGAGCACTTGACCACTGGCGTTCATGGTGATTCGAGCCGATGCACGGAATGAGCTGTCTTGCGCCCCACGCCAATTGGAACGTACTTTACTCCCAATTTGGTCACTAAAGCGACCGATCAGGGCTTTGACTTCTTGGGCGCGTCGTTGTCGTTCGGCTTGCTCAGCTCGTTTGGCGGCTTCTGCTTCAGCACGTTCGGCATCAGCTTTTGCTTTGGCCTCTTGTTGAGCTTTGCGTTCGGCATCAGCTTTTGCTTTGGCCTCCTGTTGAGCTTTACGTTCGGCATCGGCTTTTGCTTTGGCTTCCTGTTGGGCTTTGCGGTCAGCGTCACGCTTGGCTTGCGCTTCTTGCTGGGCTTTGCGTTCGGCATTGCGTTGCTGAGTGTTGACCGCAGGGATGACAGGCGTTGGCTCAGGTTCTGGGGGGGCGGGTGGCACTGGGGTTTCAATCGCAACGGTTCTAGGTGTTTCAGCGACAGGTGCTGGTTGCGATGCGGATTCAGAAGCTGTTGTCGCCTGCTCGGATGTCGGCGGTTGGAGTGCGTCGAGTGACGGAATCAAAATCGCTTTGATATGTTGGGGTTGCTCAGGGATGGGTGTGCGCACCATCAGCAATCCAGCAAACAATAGCCCATGCAAGCTCAGCGTAAAAATCAACGGAAATAGATTCTTACGTTCGCCAGATAGAGCCGTGGTAAAAGAGCGCCGCGTCATATGAATCTACTGCTCATCTGGAGTAGCGGTGATTAAGCCGACCTGCTGGAGTCCAGCTTGCTGTAGGCTTGCCATCAGTCGGACGATATCGCCATAGGGTACAGTTTGATCCCCATTGATTAACACAGTCAGTTCAGGGTTAGTGATCTGTTGCTCGGTCAGAGTTGCCTGTAGCTCATCCAAGGATAGCGCTTGATCCTCTTGATCCCCGATCCGTAAAAAATACTGTCGATCTGCTTGAATGCTGACAATGGCAGGCTGTTGCTGGGAGACGGAGAGTGCGCTGGTTTCAGCTTCAGGCAAATCAACGGTTAGACCCGTGCTGAGCATGGGTGCAGTCACCATAAAAATCACCAGCAACACCAACATCACGTCGATATATGGCACGACGTTCATGTCACTGGCCAGCGGTCGCTTGACCCGTTGGAACGGACTATTCGACAGGGACATGTTAGCTGGCCTCACGTTGTAGCAGGGCGGTCATTTCTTCAGCGAACAATGCACGATGTTGATACACCGCTTCGGCGCGCGCACTATAACGGTTGTAGGCCAAGACCGCAGGAATTGCCGCAAACAGACCAATTGCAGTGGCAATCAGCGCTTCAGCAATGCCTGGTGCAACGGTGGCAAGGGTGGCTTGTTGGGTTTGTGACAGCCCCAAAAATGAGTTCATGATGCCCCAGACCGTCCCAAACAAGCCCACATAGGGGGCAACCGAACCAATACTGGCTAGTACGGGTGTGCCTTGCTCAAGGTGGGTCTGTTGGCGTGACAGTGCAATGCGTAGAATCCGCTCAGTGCCTTGGATCACCTCTTCTTTGCTGGCGTTTTTTTGGTGTAATTTTAAAAACTCTGCAAAGCCATCAAAGAAAATCGCTTCAAGTCCTTGGCGGTCGGGTTTGGTTTGGGCGTTTTGGTATAGGGTTTTGAGGTCTGCACCTGACCAAAACACTTTTTCAAAATGTTGGTCTTGCTGCTCAGCCTTTCTAAAAACACCTTCAAGCTTGGCAATTAAATACCAGCCATATACCGAGGCCATCACCAGTAACAGCATGACCAGCTTGACCACAAGACTGGCGTGAAGGATCAGATCAATTGGATTCATTGAAGTTGGCATGGACAATCACAAAAAAGTTAAGAAAAAGGAATGCATCACGTCATGCAGGAACTGCGCCACGGCGGGTCTCATCCTCAATCATCTGCTGGTGTAGGAGATCACGAATGTTCTCAGGCAGTCGTCGAGGACGGAGGTTGGCGTCCAAGCAAGCCAAGCTGACATGGACGCTTGCGATCGGCATTTCAGCACGCCGAATTATTTGCTGCAAGCGAAACGAAGCAGATTGACAGGCAATGGGCTGCACGGTGACCTGCAACAAGTCACCGATTTTGGCGGGTTGATGGTAGTCGATTGATAGCCGATGAACCACAAAGGAATAGTCACCCGCATGTAAGTAATGTTCAATTGCCTGCGCACGCAACCATTCCGTGCGGGCGCGCTCACAGAATTTAAGATGATTGGCATGATAGACAATCCCGCCAGCATCGGTATCTTCTAAGTAGACACGGAATGGATATTCAAATGGCATAACACAGATCCTTAAATATCGTAATCCCGAATGGCTGTCGTCAAGTCAGGGAAGATCGTATCATCAGATGATGACAGCGATGCGATGATGCGGTTGAGGGCGCACCTGCGCAATATTGTGCGGTGCAGCGCCGTATTAAACCAACAGATGATTGTGCTTTAATGTGTCTAACTGTGGATTTTTAGTGGACTTTGGCAATCAAATGCCAGCTGCTGTCAGCAATTCCGCTAGCGTTGGTGCAAGCGCCGCAGAGGTGTAGGTCTAAGGATGAGTGGCAATGAAAAAAATTAGAGTCTATCCGCATCCTGCGGGTGGTTGGCCAGCGTTGGGCAATTCGGCATTGAGCCTGCTCAAACAAGGCACATTACTCAAAGGCGGCACAACCATGCTGCATGCCAATCAACCTGATGGCTTTGATTGCCCTGGTTGTGCATGGCCAGATGCTAGCAGCCATAAGGCGATTGATTTTTGTGAAAATGGCGTGAAAGCTGTTGCCAATGAAGCGACCTCGCAACGAGTCACCGCAGATTTTTTTGCCCAGCATACAGTGGCTGAGTTGCGCACTTGGTCGGACTATGCGTTAGAGCAGGCAGGCCGACTGACTGAGCCGATGAAATATGACGCAGCCACTGATCGTTATGTGCCGATTAGTTGGGCACAAGCATTCGATGAGATTGGCAGCCAGTTACAACAATTGCACCAGTCATTCGGCGCAGATGCGGTGGCTTTTTATACTTCAGGGCGAACCTCGAATGAAGCAGCGTTTTTATATCAATTATTTGTTCGTGCGTTTGGCACCAATAACATGCCTGATTGCTCCAATATGTGCCACGAGGCAACGAGTATCGGTCTAAAACAACAGATCGGTATTGGTAAAGGCACGATTACGCTAGATGATTTTGATGACGCACAAGCGATTTTTATCTTTGGCCAAAACCCTGCCACCAATCATCCGCGTATGATGGGTACACTGCATGAAGCAGTCAAACGCGGCTGTCCGATTTTGGCATTTAATCCGTTGCGTGAAGCGGGGCTTGAAGCGTTTACCAATCCCCAAAGCCCGCTTGAGATGCTCACGGGTAAAGGTCTGCCGATTGCGATGCGCTTGTATCAGGTCAAAATCGGTGGTGATGCAGCACTGCTGACGGGGATCATTAAGGCGGTGCTCACGCGTGAGGCAGAACAGGGTCATGTGCTGGATCGTGAGTTTATTGCGGCACAGACCAGTGGGTTTGACGCGTTTGAAGCGCACATCATGGCGCAGTCATGGGCAGAGATTGAAGCAGGTTCGGGACTATCAAAAGCCGAACTGGAAGATATTGCTGAGGTTTATTGTCGTAGTCAGGCCACGATCTGTACGTGGGGCATGGGGATTACCCAGCATCAGCGCGGTGTCGATAATGTGCAGATGATCGTCAACCTGCTGTTGTTGCGTGGAAATATCGGAAAAACAGGTGCGGGTGCAGCGCCGATTCGTGGTCATTCGAATGTGCAGGGTGACCGCACCATGGGAATTTATGAAAAGCCCGATGCCGCGTTGTTAGATCGCCTCGAACAGGTGTTTAAGCTGCCGATGCCGCGCAAGCACGGGGTTGATGTGGTGGATACGCTCAAAGGTCTGGCCGATGGTTCGATTCAAGCGTTTATTGCTTTGGGCGGGAATTTTGCTGCGGCGACACCTGATACTCAGAACACTTATGCGGCGCTACAGCAGGCTAAACTCACCGTACAAGTCTCCACCAAGCTGAACCGTTCTCATGTGGTACATGGGCAAGCGGCGTATATTTTGCCGTGTTTGGGGCGGACTGAGGCGGATTGGCAGGACAGCGGTTGGCAGTCAGTGACCACAGAAGACTCAATGAGTCGGGTGATGTTGTCGCGTGGCCGTAACCGACCTGCGTCCGATCAATTGCTGTCTGAGCCTGCGATTGTAGCGGGCTTAGCGCAGGCGACGTTACCCAAAATCTTGGCACAGCAACCTGTGGATTGGGGGGATTTGGTTGCGGATTATGATCGAATTCGGGATCTGATTGCGCAAACGATTGTGGGATTTGAGGATTTTAATCAGCGGGTGCGGGCGGAGCGTGGGTTCTATTTGGGTAATTCAGCGCGTGATCATGTCTGGAAGACCAGTACCGCCAAGGCGCAGTTTATTGTACCAATGCAACCGATTCATACCCCGATTGCTGAGGATCTGTGGATGCTAACCACGATTCGCAGTCATGATCAGTACAACACCACGATTTATGCGTTAGATGATCGTTATCGTAATATTCATGGTGAGCGGCGGGTGTGTTTTATGCATCCTGATGAAATCACCCGTATGGGTTGGCAGGTCGATCAGTTGATTGATCTAACCTCGGTATTTGGTGGTGCTGAACGCACCGTAACAGGCTTTAAACTCAAGCCGTTTGATTTGCCTGCGGGTTGTATTGCCAGTTATTACCCCGAAACCAATGATCTGATTCCACTGGATCATCATACGCCGCGCGCACAGACACCTGCCTATAAGTCGATTCCAGTTCGGTTAAGTCGGTCGTCCGATTCTTGATGAATACATTCTCCGTTGCACGGCGCCTAACCGCAGATCAGTTTGAACCGCACAGCACAGATAACTGGCAGCCGATCACGCTGACCGTCGCCGAAGAGGTGCCGATTGCATTGGTCTATAACGGGATTTCGCATGTGGTATTGATGGCCACCCCGCAGGATTTGCGTGAGTTGGCGTATGGATTCTCGCTCAGTGAAGGCATTATTGATCGCGCCAGCCAGATTTATGCGGTGGATGTGGTTGCAAGTCCAGATGGAATGCTGGTGCATATGGAGTTGGCTACGGCGTGTTTTATGCGATTAAAGCAACAGCGGCGCCAATTGGTCGGGCGTAGTGGTTGTGGCTTGTGTGGGGTGGAGTCATTGGCTGCACTTGCCCCCCAGATACTGCCGATTAGCGATGCGGTCAAGCAAGCCGTGCCGATTGAGCCGATGCAAATCAGTCAGGCGTTTATACAGATGGCAGCGCAGCAGGTTTTGAATCAGCAAACGGGGGCGCTACATGCCGCTGCTTTATTGTATATCGACGCAGCGCAACAGAAGCAGCTACGGGTGTTTGAGGATGTCGGTCGACATAATGCCTTAGATAAATTGTTGGGTTGGCGCGTGTTACAGGCTAAGGCACCGCTGGGTGTGGTGTTGCTGACTTCGCGTCTGTCGTATGAATTAGTCCAAAAAACTGCTCGGGCGGGTTTGCCTGTGTTGGCGGCGATTTCTGCGCCGACTGGCCTCGCGATTCGCTTAGCGCAGCAGGCCAATATGACCCTGCTAGGCTTTGTACGGGATGGGCGGATGACGAGGTATGTGGGCTAAATGATCCGATCAGTCCACCTGCGCGCCATGCAACAGCTTTAATCCAACGATTCCCGCCAAGATCAAAAACAAGCAAAACAGTCGCAAGAAGCTTTTATCTTCGCCCAAAAAATATATACCATAACAGGCCGTCCCGAGTGCCCCAATCCCAACCCAGATGGCATAGGCCGTCCCAATCGGAATGGTACGCACCGCCAGTGAAAGCAAATACATACTGAGTGCAATAAATGCCACACAAAACAGACTCGGCCACAGCTTGGTAAAGCCATCGGTGCGCGGCATCATCGCTGCATACACCACCTCAGCACAGCCTGCCAAAATCAAAAATAGCCAGCCCATCATGGATCACTCAATAAGCTAAACATGAAACACTAAGGCGATTGGGGCATGGGCAGACCACATTGCACATAGGCCTGTGGGGTCGCAATCCGTCCACGCGCGGTACGCATCACAAATCCCTGCTGAATCAAATATGGCTCCACCACATCTTCCAGCGTGCCGCTATCCTCAGCCAATGCCGCGGCCAAGGACTCCACCCCCGCAGGGCCACCATCGAATCGCTCTAGCAACATCTGCAAATAGCGTCGATCCAACGTGTCCAGCCCGTGTTTGTCGACATCCAGCATATCCAAGGCCAACTCAGCAATCTGTGCTGTGACCGTACCATCACCTTTGACTTCGGCATAATCGCGCACCCGCCGTAGCAAGCGGTTGGCGATACGCGGTGTTCCGCGCGCGCGACGAGCGATTTCGTGTGCCCCATCCGCCGTGACGGGTACGCCAAGCAGGCTGGCCGAGCGCAGCACAATGGTGGTCAGGTCTTTGACCGAATAAAACTCCAAGCGCTGTACGATCCCAAATCGATCACGCAACGGTGAGGTCAGTAACCCCGCCCGTGTGGTGGCGGCGACCAGCGTAAATGGTGGTAAATCCAGTTTAATTGAGCGCGCCGCAGGCCCTTCGCCGATCATAATGTCAAGCTGATAATCCTCCATTGCTGGGTAGAGGATTTCTTCAATCATCGGCGATAAACGATGGATTTCATCAATAAACAACACATCGCCTGCATCCAGATTGGTCAGTAGTGCAGCCAAATCGCCTGCACGCTCCAATACAGGGCCCGAGGTGGATTTAAGATTACCGCCCATTTCGCGGGCAATAATATTCGCCAATGTGGTTTTGCCCAAACCTGGCGGGCCAAAGATCAGCGTATGATCCAAGGCCTCACCACGACTGCGCGCCGCATGAATAAAAATCTCCATCTGCTCACGCACGACAGGCTGACCAATATAATCGGCCAAACTAGTTGGACGAATCGCCCGATCAAACTGATCTTCGGGTTTGGCCGTAGGGGAAATAAAACGATCTTGCATGGACAATTCAGCCTAATCCTTGTGGGTGCGATTTGGTCGTTAGTGATTAAGTCTTGAGCATCGACTTTAATGCCGCCCGAATCAAATCAGCAGTTTCGCTATGCTGTGTTTTGACGGCACTGATGGCTTTTTGCGCCTCTAACGGCTTATAACCCAGCGACACCAAGGCTGCTTCAGCCTCTGCAATCGGTGATGCTGTACCGAGACCAATCTGGGTGACCACACCATCTGCATTGGTCGATGTCAATCCTTGCAAGCGGTCGCGTAACTCAATCACCAAGCGTTCGGCAGTTTTTTTGCCAACCCCAGCGATGCGAGTCAAGGTGCTGATGTCTTGCATCTCAATTGATTGAATCAGCATTGCTGCACTCATGCCAGACAAAATCGCCAAAGCCAGCTTAGGGCCTACACCGTTGACTTTGAGTAGGATTCGAAACAAGGCTTTATCATCTTGATCAAAAAAACCATACAGCAACTGCGCATCTTCGCGCACTACCAGATGTGTCCATAGCGTGACCTGTTGACCGTTTTTCAGTTGGCAAAAAGTCGAGAGCGGTGTTTCGACTTCATAGCCAACGCCATGCACATCGAGTAGCACCATGGGCGCACTGAGTTGTAAGATTTCGCCTGTTAAACAACCAATCATGCAGATTTTCCAAAAAAACAATTAACTGACGTGGAGTTTAAGCCGCATTCAGATATCAGTTAAACTAATGCCACCCGATGCCCCTGTAAATCCTGCGCTAATCCATGTGCCTGATGATCGGATAGCGCACTGATTGCATCCAATATCTGCATCATGTTTTGATAAGGTGTACCGTCCAACCGTGCGCCATAATGCTGCAACAGATGTAGCAAGCGTCGCTCGCGAAAACTAGCCTGCTGCAATGTTGCCTGATCGAGTAGCGCTAGCGGCATAAAATGATCCATCAGCACGGTCAGGTTCGCAGTTGCCACCAATTCTAAACGGGCTTTTTGGGGATGGGTAAAAATATGTTGGCGCGCCATATTTTTGGCTGCTTCAATCCCTTCACAAATATCGCGCGGACAATGATCAAGTAAGCTGCCGCGTAGCGTGCCGCTGAGCAATTCGTCTTGGTGTACCACAAACACATCGGTGATGACATCCACCAAGCGCTTCATTGCTCGGCCGCGTAATGCAGCGAGTTTTTGACGCATTGGCACATCGATGGTAATTTCGTGTGGTGTGCCATAGTCGCCGATTAACTGCAAAAAGATAGGTTCAACCTCAGCATAATGCAGCATCCCGAGCAATAATCCGTCTTCCATATCAATCAATGCGTAACAGACATCATCGGCTGCTTCGAGCAGATAAGTCAGCGGATGCCGACAAAATGCAAACTCGCCTGTTTGAATCAAACCAAGATGCTCGCCAATCTCCGCTAAGATCTGTTTTTCGCTGCTATAACAGCCAAATTTGGCCAGTCGATCACTGGACTTATCAGTCTGTTGGGTCATCGGTTTGGGCAGCCAAGGGTATTTTAGATAAGCCCCAAGTGTGGCATAAGTCAGCCGCATGCCCCCATCATCGGGGTGGTACTCCAAGCGGCTGAGAATTCGCAAGCCCTGTGCATTGCCTTCAAACTGAACCAGATCATTCCATTGTTCAGATGAGACCAAGGCTTGAATATGCGTTTGTGCTGGATGATCAAACCAATCTCGCATGGCGTATTCGCCCGCATGCCCAAATGGGGGGTTGCCAATATCATGTGCCAGACAAGCAGCCTGAATGATTGCACCTACATCCGCAGAGTTCACCCATAGTGGTAGATCATCTTTAAGTTTTTCGGCAGCCAGCATCCCCAATGAGCGACCGACACATGACACTTCCAGTGAGTGGGTGAGTCGCGTATGAATGGCATCATTTTGGGTGAGTGGATGTACTTGGGTTTTGCGGTTGAGCTGCCTAAAGCTTTGGGAAAAAATAATACGATCATAGTCTTTATGAAACGGACTGCGGGATTGTTCCGTATGTCGCTTACGACTGCCCAAGCGAGCAGGAGAGAGAAGTTGCGCCCAACGCATCATGATAAAGAAATCATCGCATTCACCAGTATTCAGCGCTTGATCATGCCAGAGTTTTCTCCTTGGATGAAAGTGCAGAATACAGATGGGCGACATTTATTGTCGTGATAGATCGTACTAGACGAGCAAAAACTATGCTAGACCCTGATCCAGATCATTTTTTGAAACAATGTCACTGAAATGTCATCTATCGAAAATCATTTTGTCATAAAGCAAGTTGATACTGCGTGCCAAGCGTCGGGGGATCGCGGGTGAAGGGGGTCTGATCTCCACCTCCCAGACGACCAAGCTGTCAACGGTGGCTGTCCAAGCCGACCAAGTGAATTTTCTCTGGAGTGTTTCTCATGAAAAAGCTACTGCTAGCTACCGCTGTATCTGCATTGTCACTGGCCACACTACAAGCCGCTCATGCTGACGTGACTGTATATGGTAAAGCCCATCTCACTGTTGATCATATTGATGAAGATGGCAAAGATAAAGTACTACAGCTGAATTCAAATGCGTCGCGTCTAGGCTTTAAGGGCTCTGAAAAAATTTCAGAAGGCTTGGATGCGATTTACCAATTGGAATACGAAGTTGACCCAGATGCAGATGGCACTGTATTCAAACAGCGTGACAGCTTTTTGGGTCTAAAAGGCGCATTCGGTACAGTTAAAGCGGGTAACATCGACACCCCTGTAAAGCAAGCACAAAACAAAGTTGACGTGTTCAATGACCTCGTCGATGGTGGCTTGGACATGAAAAACACCATGGTTGGTGAAAACCGTGACAAAAACAGCGTGCATTACACCACCCCAAAAATGGATGGCTTGCCAGTTTCTGTCACCTTGGCCACTTCACTGCATGAAAACAATGCCAAAAACAACAAGAGCGACAATGCATTGTATGCATCAGGTGCTTTTGAGCAAGATGGCGTTTACGGTGCTGTTGCATATGGTAAAGACACCAAAGGCCTAAAAACTGGTCCTGATGCAAATGGTGCACGTAAAGATACCACTGCTGATATCATTCGTGTGGTTGGACAGTTGAACCTTGCTAAAATGGCAAATCTGCCACTGACCTTGGGCGCGTTGTATCAAACTGCCGAGCCAAGTGACAGCAAAGTATCTGATATTGATGCTGAAAATGCCTTCTTGGTCAGTGCTGCGCTGAAAGTGCCAAGCATGGAAAAACTGACCCTCAAAGCACAGTATCAAATGGCCACCACTGAATACACCACCAAAGGTATGGCCGACAGAGAAGTCACACAGTATGGTGTTGGCTTTGACTACAAACTGTCTAAAAACGTCACTGCCTTGGGTTATGTTGCCAATCGCAATGTAGACACTGGCGCTGCTGATGCAGATTACATGGTTGTTGGTACAGGTCTAGAATACAAGTTCTAATATGAGTGTAATCTCGTGACCTAAAACAAAGCCCGCAATTGCGGGCTTTGTTTTGTATATTGATTCGATTTTACAAGCCTGCCGCCTGCCGCAAGCCATCTGCACGGTCAGTCTTTTCCCACGTAAATGCGGTTTCCGAACCTTGCCGACCAAAATGCCCATAGCTGGCGGTCTGTTGATACATGGGCTGAATCAGGTTGAGCATGCGGGTAATCCCGTATGGCCGCAGATCAAAATGCTCTCGCACTAAAGCAATAATTTGCTCGTCATTGATCTTGCCTGTTCCAAAGGTATTGATCGAAATCGAAGTCGGTTCAGCCACACCAATCGCATAACTGATCTGAATTTCGCATTTTTCGGCCAGTCCTGCCGCGACGATGTTCTTGGCCACATAGCGACCCGCATAGGCTGCTGAGCGATCCACCTTAGAGGGATCTTTACCCGAGAATGCACCGCCACCATGCCGTGCCATACCGCCGTAGGTATCGACGATGATTTTACGACCTGTCAAACCTGCATCCCCGACAGGCCCGCCGATGATAAAAATCCCTGTCGGATTGATATGGTACTGGGTGTCGGCATGTAGCCACTCGGCAGGAACCACCTGTTTGATGATTTCCTCCATGACAGCTTCTTTGAGCGCAACTTGGCTAATCGAGGGGTCATGCTGCGTTGACAAGACGATTGCATCGACTTTGCTTGGTACACCATTTTCATAGTGAAAAGTAATCTGGCTTTTAGCGTCAGGGCGCAACCAAGGCAGCGTGCCGTTTTTACGCAGTTGGGCTTGGCGCTCCACCAAGCGGTGTGCATACTGAATTGGCGCAGGCATCAGCACATCAGTTTCGTGGCTGGCATAGCCAAACATCAATCCTTGGTCGCCTGCACCTTGATCTTCTGGTTTTTGGCGATCTACCCCTTGCGCAATGTCAGGCGACTGTTTGCCCAACATATTGATCACAGCACAGGTGTCACCATCAAAACCTAAATCGGAGTGATGGTAGCCGATGCCATTGACGGTATTGCGGACGATCCGCTCAAAATCCACATTCGCAGTGGTGGTGATTTCACCAGCCAGAATGACAGCACCCGTTTTAACCAAGGTCTCACAAGCAACCCGTGCATGTGGATCTTCGGCCAAAATTACGTCAAGGATCGCATCACTAATCTGGTCGGCCATTTTATCAGGATGGCCTTCACTGACCGATTCTGAGGTAAAAACAGTATATTCGCGCATAAGCATTCCAGCAGATGACCATGAGAATAAGAATGAAAACGCGCTATGGTAACGCGACTTGATGCAATCGACCACAAACACATTCAAAAAGCCGAATAAATTTGTGCTATACAAAAATCCGACGTGAGCAAAAAAGTGACGAGATTGCGTTTTTTGGCCAGTAGCGGCTTTACCCCAAGCGTGGTTTAAAGGACAATTGAGCCATTTTTAGCTCAGCGGATTACTGTGTATGTCTCAACCTCTTGCTCAGCGACATCTTGCAAATGCCATTCGGGTTTTGGCGATGGATGCCGTGCAACAAGCCAATTCGGGTCACCCTGGTGCGCCTATGGGGATGGCGGATATCGCTGAAGTCTTGTGGCGGCAGTTTTTAAAGCATAATCCAAGTAACCCCAATTGGATAAACCGTGATCGTTTTGTGCTCTCAAATGGTCATGGTTCGATGCTGCAATATGCGTTGCTGCATTTATCGGGTTATCCGCTGAGTATTGATGATCTCAAGCAATTCCGTCAGCTCCATAGCAAAACACCAGGTCATCCTGAATATGGCTATACCGTTGGGGTCGAAACCACCACAGGGCCACTTGGACAGGGGATTGCCAATGCGGTTGGTTTTGCGCTGGCCGAAAAAACCCTTGCAGCACAATTTAATCGTGATGATCTGAATGTTGTCGATCACTTCACTTATTGCTTCTTGGGTGATGGTTGCTTGATGGAAGGGATTTCACATGAAGTCTGTTCATTGGCGGGCACATTGCAGTTGGGCAAGCTGATTGCTTATTACGATGACAACGGTATTTCGATTGATGGGGAAGTCGAAGGCTGGTTCTCTGACGATACCCCGAAGCGTTTTGAATCGTATGGGTGGCAAGTCATCAAAGTCGATGGTCACGACGCGGATGCAATCCGTCAAGCCACGCTTGAGGCGCAAGCTGAAACCAGCAAGCCGACCTTGATCATTTGTAAAACCATTATTGGTCTGGGGTCACCAAACAAGCAGGGCAAAGAAGACTGTCATGGCGCGCCACTGGGCAAAGACGAGATCGCGTTGACACGTGCTGCACTGGGCTGGACACATGATGCCTTTGACGTGCCTGCCGAGATTTATGAGGCATGGGATGGCAAAGCCAAGGGTCAAGCGCTAGAGATGCATTGGAATTCGGTGTTTGAGGTTTATCAAAACCGCTACCCAGAATTGGCCGCTGAGCTACAGCGTCGGATCAATGGCGACTTGCCAGCAGATTTTGCAGCGCAAGCCGATGCCTTTATTGCTGAGTGCAACGAAAAAGCTGAAACCATCGCCAGCCGTAAAGCCAGCCAAAATACCCTACAGGCGTTTGGGCCTTTGTTGCCAGAGCTATTGGGGGGATCGGCCGACTTGGCGGGTTCAAATTTGACGCTGTGGAAAGGTTGCACAGGTGTGCAAGATAATCCAGCAGGTAACTATGTCCATTATGGCGTGCGCGAGTTTGGCATGACCGCGATGGCCAATGGCGTCGCGTTACATGGTGGGTTTGTGCCATATGTGGCAACATTCCTGATCTTTATGGAGTATGCACGTAATGCAGTGCGGATGTCAGCGCTGATGAAGCAGCGGGTGATTCATGTGTATACGCATGATTCGATTGGTCTCGGTGAAGATGGTCCAACCCATCAGCCGATTGAGCAGATTGCTTCCCTGCGTGGTACACCGAATCTGCAATTGTGGCGACCATGCGACACAGTTGAGACGGCTGTGTCATGGAAAGCTGCATTAGAATACAAAGATGGCCCAACTGCGCTGATCTTTAGCCGTCAGAATTTACCATTCCAAGCGCGTAGTGCTGAGCAAATTGCCAATATCGCCAAAGGTGGATATGTGTTGGCAGAGGCGAAAGGTGAGCTCAAAGCCATTGTCATTGCCACAGGCTCTGAGATTGAGTTGGCGATGGCCGCTTATGCGCAGCTTGATGGCGTGCGTGTAGTATCGATGCCGTCGGCCGAAGTCTTTATGCTGCAATCGGCGGAATATCGTGAATCAGTGTTGCCGACTGAGATTCGCGCCCGTGTGGCTGTCGAAGCCAGTCACGTAGACTATTGGTGGAAGTTCGTTGGACTAGATGGCAAAGTCATCGGCATGACCACGTTTGGTGAATCTGCACCAGCAAAACAACTGTTTGCTGAGTTTGGGATTACTACACAAGCGGTGGTGAATGCCGTCAACGAAATGGTGAGCTGATCCCTAATCGACGATACACTTGGTATCGTGTCGATCTTCAGCAGGGTGAGGCCATCGCTTCACCCTGTTTTTTTGCTCAAAACCAATTCATTGATTCTATAATCAACAGGCTTATTTTAAATCAAGCGCATCAACAGACGCCAAGGAAGCTTAAACCATGCAATGTCCTATTTGTGCCACCATCACGCTACAACCAGAGCTATTGTCTGCGGACACTTATCAGTCGTATCGCTGTCATCAGTGTGAAGGGCATTTGCTCAAAGCCACTGATTATTATGCATGGCTCCAGCAGCAACCGCGTATTCAGCCTGAACAAGCTTATGCAGGCGAGCCGATCCAGTTAGAGGATACACAGCAAGCCAAAATCTGCCCAAGCTGTGACCGTCTGATGCGCCGCTATGCGGTGGGACGTGGTACAGACATGCATTTGGATTGTTGTGCTTCCTGTGATTCGGTTTGGTTTGATCGTGGTGAATGGGCGGCGCTCAAAGGTCGTAACCTGCATGATGAGGTGTATAAGGTTTTTACGCCACATTGGCAAAACAATGTCCGCCGCGAGCAGGCAAAGCAGCGAGCCACTGAGCGCTACCAGCAGCGGTTTGGTGAAGACTTTACCAAGCTCAACGAGGTGCATCAGTGGCTGTATGCCCACCCCAAAAAAGCTGAACTGTTGGCATTTTTAAATCAAGCTGATCCATTTCGGGCAATCTAATGAATCGTGCTAGCTTTAGGTGGCGTGGGCATTTGTCTGCCCATTGCTGCCCAAAAACCTTTAGACTGGTCTTTTATATTGGCACAATGCCTTGCTGACTTATGAACCAATCCACCGCGTTAACGATCCTCAAAGCAGGTCAGAATGTGTTTTTGACTGGCTCGGCGGGTGCGGGTAAAACCTATACACTCAATCAATATATTCATTACCTGAAGGCACGCAAAGTGCCCGTTGCGATTACTGCTTCAACAGGGATTGCAGCAACCCATATGAATGGCATGACCATTCATACGTGGGCAGGTATTGGGATCAGAGATCAGTTGGATGCAGGTGATTTGGCGCGGATGTATGAGCGCAAATATATGCGTGAGCATTTGGACAAAGTCAAAGTCCTGATCATTGATGAGATTTCGATGCTGCATGCCAAGCAGTTGGATGTGGTCAATCAGGTGCTCAAATATTTTAAAGGCAATGAGTTGGCGTTTGGTGGTATTCAGGTGATTGTGGCAGGCGATTTTTTTCAGCTTCCACCTGTAGGCAAGCCCAGCGAAACTAACCGCGAAAAATTTGCTTTTATGTCCGCTGCATGGCTAGAGGCAAAATTTGAGATTTGTTACCTCACAGAGCAGCATCGCCAAAATGACAGTCGTTTGAATGATATTTTGAACGAAATTCGGGCGGAGCAAGTGTCAGAGGACAGCATTCAACAATTGCTGCATACTCAGCATCAGCCATTGGAAGACAATATTACGCGGTTATTTACCCATAACATTGATGTTGATCAGATCAATCAGCGGCATCTGGCGGCACTGGATCAACCTGCCAAAACCTTTGCTGCCAAAACCAAAGGCAATGAAAAAATCCTCATGACCCTGACAGGGTCGGTGCGCGCCCCCGAACAGTTGGTGCTTAAAGTGGGTGCAAAAGTGATGTTTGTCAAAAACAATTTTGAGGCAGGCTATAGCAATGGCACGTTGGGTGAAGTGGTTGGTTTTTTGCAGGATGATGAGTTTGGGGTATTGCCGCGTGTTCGCTTACGAGATGGCGAGCAATTGGTGGTGCTGCCTGAATCATGGTCTGTTGAAAACGAAAGCGGTAAAGCTTTAGCCACTTATCAGCAATTCCCGTTGTGCTTGGCATGGGCGATGACGGTGCATAAAAGCCAAGGCATGACACTACAAGCCGCCGAAATCGACTTGCGACAAACCTTCGAAAAAGGCCAAGGTTATGTGGCGCTTTCGCGTCTACAAAGCTTAGAGGGCTTACGTTTGTTGGGGCTGAATGACACGGCTTTACAGTTGGATCGACTGGCGATCAAGGCTGACCAACGCTTTCGGGTGTTGGCGCAACAAACGGCCGAGGTTTGGCAGGCCAAAGATGCAAAAGCCCTGCAACAGATACAGGATCAGTTTGTGCAGCAATCAGGTGGCACACTGAATGCGGCCGAGATTGCCAAATACGAAAAACGCCTACACAAAAAAACCAAAACCAGCGTCAGCACGCCTGAGCCGCATACACTCGCCCAAACCAAAGTCTTGTTTGAGCAGGGTTTAGAAATCGAAGAAATTGCCCAAATTCGTGAGTTGACACAAGCGACCATTATCAATCATCTGGCCAAACTGTCCGAGCAAGATGCTGCTTTTGATATTACCCGTATTCGGCCAAGCGATGAGCTGCTTGCGCCGATTCGCAAGGTCTATCAGCAGCTATTGCAAGAAAAGCGGCCAGAACATTTTAATGATGACGGTTCGATTCGCTTACGGCCAATCGTGGATTCGATGCAACGTCATGTTGGATACAACGACGTACGCTTGGCGTTGGCATTTGTCAGCCGTGAGTCATGATCCAATGCCAACAATTAATTGAGCCTCGAAACGCTAAGCTCTGAATGACCGTCAGCCGTGACGATTGCACGCAAAGCAGTTTGTTCCGTTTGGGGACTGTGGCAGTATGCAGGCTGTTTGATGTTGTGTTGAGAAGTCATCTTGAGTGCTGTATCCCGACCCCTTCGCGTGGCCATTAATGGATTTGGCCGAATTGGCCGCAACGTGCTGCGCGCATGGATGGAGAATGGCTGTTATCCCGATTTTCAGATTGTGGCGATTAATGACATTGCTGAGGGTGACATGCTGGCGCATCTGTTGCGGTTTGATAGTGCGCATGGGCGGTTTGCGGGTCAGGTTCAGTATGATGGTGAGTCATTACGGCTCGATAGCTTAGGTGTTCGCCAAACGATTCGTTTGCTCCAGCAGGCTGATCCAGCCCAACTGCCGTGGGCGGCGCTTCAAGTGGATGTGGTACTCGAGTGTACAGGGCATTTTCGCTCACGATTGGATGCGTCCAAGCATCTACAAGCGGGTGCAGGTCGGGTCATCATTGGCGCTGCGCCGTTTGATACGGTCGATGCGGCGATTGTATTTGGGGTAAATGAAACCAGCTTGACCGAACAAGATCGGGTGATTTCGAGTGTGTCCTGTACCACGCAAGCGCTGGTACCGTTGGTTAAGATTTTGGATGATCAGTTTGGGATTGAGTCGGCGCTAATGACCGAGATTCACGCCGTCACCGCTGATCAATCGGTACTGGATCAGGCGCATCGTGATCCGCGCCGCGCCCGTGCATCGGGCTATAATATTATTCCAACCACTTCAAGTGCTCTGGGGGCGTTGAAGCGGGTTATGCCACATATGGAAGGGCGGATTGAGGGTTATTCAATACGTGTACCCACCGTCAATGTGGCGGCGATTGATTTATCTTTTGTGATGACACGTACTGCAACAGCAGCAGCCATCAATCAAGTGTTGGCAGATGCGGCCTGTCATGCCTATCGACGGATTATGGATGTGACTGATCAACCATTGGTATCAAGCGATTTTAACCATGAGCCGTTTTCATTGATCGTAGATAGCTTGCAGACCATGACGGTGGGGCGACATGCTAAGGTGCTGGCATGGTATGACAATGAGTGGGGCTATGCTAATCGGTTGATTGATTTGTGTGGTTATTTGCGGCCGTTATGTTGAGGTTGGCAGCGTTGTATCAAGTGCATAACTGCCTGTTGCGTGTGCAACCAAGCGGTCACCACTATATAAATCTACTCGCATGACGATGGAGCGACGGCCAATTTTAAGCGCGGTTGCAATCCCGACCAGATCTTTGGGTTCAGGACGCGCCAAAAAATGAATCTGAAGGTCTTGCGTTACTGCCATTTTTTGGTGTTCATCAATCGCCAGTACCAACGCATACATACAGACATCTGCCAGCGTCATCATGGTCGGACCTGATAAGGTGTTGCCTGGTCTGAGCTGATGGGGTTGAAATGGCATGATGCAGGTAACTTGCGGCAAATCAATCTGGCTGACATACAGCCCTTGATCCTCGGCAGGTGGCATGATCTGGTAGAGCAGATTGGTGACTTCTTGAGCGACGTCCATGATACGCCCTCCTGTTCATCTTTGCTGTGATCTACACTAGGCCAGTCTGACCAGATACGCAATGGCCATCAGTGTGGCGTTCATGTGGAGGTATTGGCCAATTAGACTGCGTCAGCAGTGCTTAGACCCACACGAGGTTTTTGAATCTAACACTGCATTTTTATCAAATTTCTATTAAAATTCGCGGCACAATTTTGCTTCTAGCCGACGAGTGACCGTGTATGAATTTTTTGCGCATGACCGATCAAGACCTGCAAGGCAAACGTGTTCTCATCCGTGAAGACCTGAATGTACCTGTTAAAAATGGCGTGATCACTAGTGATGCCCGTTTGCGTGCGGCACTGCCGACCATTCGGCAAGCACTCAGCCAAGGTGCGGCAGTGATGGTGTGTTCACATTTGGGACGTCCAACAGAAGGTGAAACCAGCGCTGAGAATTCGCTTGCACCCGTGGCTGTGTATTTAAGCGAGGCATTGGGTCAGACGGTTGAGCTCAAAACCGACTATCTTAATGGGGTTGACGTCGAGGTGGGGCAGGTTGTCCTGCTGGAGAATGTGCGCTTTAATGCGGGTGAGAAAAAAAATAACGAAACTCTCGCCCAGCGATATGCAGCATTAGCGGATGTGTTTGTGATGGATGCATTTGGTACAGCGCACCGTGCCGAAGCCTCGACTGAGGGCGTGGCTCGCTTTGCTAAAATTGCCTGTGCAGGCCCGCTGTTGGCGGCTGAGTTAGATGCGCTTGGCAAAGCCATGAAAGCGCCAGAGCGTCCAATGGTTGCGATTGTTGCTGGTTCAAAGGTGTCTACAAAACTAGATGTGTTGACCTCATTATCGACCATCTGTGATCAACTGATTGTCGGTGGTGGGATTGCCAATACGTTCTTGGCTGCTGCGGGTTATAACGTCGGTAAGTCATTGTGTGAAAAAGATTTGATTGATACCGCAAAGGCGATTGCTGCCAAGGTAGCCGTGCCATTGCCTGTGGATGTGGTGGTGATTGATGCCAGCAATATCCAAGGGGATTTTATGACGTTTGTGCAGGCTGCTACACCTGTGGTCAAAGATGTCAGTGATGTCGCTGATACGGATATGATTTTAGATGTTGGGCCAAAGACGGCTGCACAGTTTGCAGATTTGCTGAAAAGTGCCAAAACTATTTTGTGGAATGGTCCTGTTGGTGTGTTTGAAGTAGATGCCTTTGGACAGGGAACTGCGACACTAGCGGCAGCAATTTCCGATAGTCGGGGCTTTTCTATTGCGGGCGGTGGTGATACCCTTGCGGCGATTGACAAGTATGGCGTAACGGATCAAATCGGCTATATTTCAACTGGTGGTGGGGCGTTCCTTGAATTCGTTGAAGGAAAAGTTCTGCCCGCAGTGGCTGTGTTAGAGGGACGTTTCACGGCGTAAATTGGTATTGAATCCACTCCGTTTGAGGAATTTTAAATGAAACACGCTCTGTTGGTTATTGCTGCATTGGCTCTTCCTTTTTCACTGACTGCTTGCAGCAAACAGACTCAAGAAAACGCATCAGCAACTGCTGATTCTGCTGCACAAGATGCTGCGGTTGCAATGGACAATGCCGTTGAAGCAACCGCTGATGCTGCCGATGCAACTGCTGAAACTGCTGGTGCTGTTGTTGCTGGTACAGCCATCAATGCTGCTGACGCCGTTGGTGATGCCGCTGCTGGCGCTACTGAAGCTGCTGCTGAAGCAACTGCTGATGCTGCTGCTGCAACCGAAGCTGCAGCAACTGAAGTTGCTGCTGATGCCGCTGCTGCTCAGTAATCAGTTAAAAAAGAACCAGTCTGATTGTGATGATCAGACTGGTTTTTTTATGCCTAATTTAAGTGATTGATAGATCATCAAATGTCTGGATAGAGCAACATAAAACATCCAAAAAATTCATGATTTCTATATCTTTGATTGTTGTTTTTTCTTAGCGGTAACGCTGTTGAAGTATATCTAAAGTGTGCGTGAGGGTTTTTTTCTGGCGCGCTGAGTGTTAGCCTTCGAGCCTAGTACAGTGTCCCTACATGGATGATGTGGGAGATTCCGTTGATTGTTGAGCTTTTATTAAGTCGATTTTAAGGACAAAGCTCGCCAACGGCCGTGTAGCTTGGATGCGACAGGGTGTATTGATGCAGATTGATTGCTGTTTATCTTTTGATTGAGGATTGTCTTATGAAACATGCGCTACTCGTTGCTGCTGCTCTTGCACTGCCATTGTCTTTAGCTGCGTGCACCAAACAAAATAACGACGCTGTTGAGCCAAATCCAGCTACACCTCCAGCCGAAACCACTGCTTATGAGGCTGAAGCA
>JAYXXU010000236.1:0-7952 GCA_036019135.1 Pseudomonadota bacterium
ATGCGCATTACTATTTAAGCGTCAGAGACTCCGTCGCCAAATTTTACAGCCTGATGATGCTGTTTATGTCAGCGATGTTAGGCATCGTTCTCTCCGATAACTTATTGTTATTAATAATTTTTTGGGAGCTTACCAGCATTTCATCATTTTTATTGGTGGGCTATTGGAGTCATAAGCCTGAAGCACGCTCAGGGGCGCGGATGGCGCTGACCGTGACAGGTGGTGGCGGCTTGGCCATGCTGGCAGGATTCATCTTGATTGGTGAGATTGCAGGCACTTATGAAATCAGCCAACTGACCGCACAGGCCGCGATGATTCAAGCACACGCATGGTTTACCCCTGCGCTGTTGTTAATTTTATTGGGTTGTTTTACTAAGTCAGCGCAATTTCCGTTTCATTTTTGGTTGCCCGATGCGATGGCAGCCCCGACGCCTGTGTCAGGCTATTTGCACTCAGCCACCATGGTTAAAGCAGGGGTATTCATGCTGGCGCGGCTCTACCCTGTACTGGGTGGGGCACTGTTGTTTCAATACTTGGTCACAGCAACTGGTTTGATGACGTTGGCATTTGCGGCGTTTATTGCGCTATTTAAACATGATCTCAAAGGGCTGTTGGCCTACTCCACCATCAGTCATTTGGGGTTGATCGTGTTTTTGCTGGGGCTTGGTTCTCCATTGGCGGCTGTGGCAGCAGTGTTTCATATTTTAAACCACGCCACCTTTAAAGCGTCTTTGTTTATGTTGGCAGGAATCGTTGACCACGAAACGGGCACGCGTGACATGCGTAAACTCGGCGGCCTGTGGTCACTGATGCCTTGGACAGCCACACTCTCCATGGTGGCTGCCGCGTCGATGGCAGGTGTACCACTGACGGGTGGCTTCTTGTCCAAGGAAATGATGTTCACCGAGGCTTTCAATGGCACGTCGGGCTGGGCGCATCTGGTCATCCCACTGGCGGTGACCTTTGCGGGGATCTGTAGTGTCGCCTACTCGCTGCGTTTTGTGCATGACGTGTATTTCAATGGCGCTCCCAAAGCTTTGCCCAATCCACATCCACATGAACCGCCACTGATGATGAAAGCCCCTGTCGCCATATTGGTGGTGCTGGGTATCGTGGTTGGGATCATGCCTGCGCTCACCTTTGGCCCCATGGTTGCACTCGCGGCGGGTGCAGTCACCGCTCAGCCTTTGCCTGATTACTATCTGTCAATTTGGCATGGCTTCAACATTCCGCTCCTGATGAGTGCGGTCGCATTAGTGGTGGGTGCAGGCACGTATTTTGCGCTGATCAAGCAACAGCGTTTGCATCAGATCTCCTCAGAACGTTGGTTTGGCTGGTTACGTGGCCGCACGATCTTTGACAGTATGATTCATGGTTTATTCCAAGGCGCTGGTCTCATCACCAGCAGCCTCGAAAATGGCATGTTGCAGCGTTATTTGGCATGGTTTGTAGGTACAACCATTGTGGCGGTTGGTGCAACTCTCTGGGGTGAAAACCTCAGCACAGGGCAGCGTGAACTCCTGCCTGCATCAATTTTGGCCATGGTAGTTTGGCTACTACTGGCGGTCAGTTGTGCGCTCTTGGTACTGCAACACCATCATCGCCTACAAGCCGTCGTGGTAGTGGGTGTGGTTGGACTGGTGACCTCCTTGGCATTTGTACAGTTTTCAGCGCCTGATCTGGCACTGACTCAGCTGTCGGTTGAGGTGGTGACCACTGTGCTGCTGTTGATGGCATTGGCGCTGCTCCCGCAACACAGCCCCAAAGAGTCATCGAACTTGCGTAAATGGCGGGATGGCGCACTGGCAGTTGCAGGCGGATTGGGCGTGATGTGGCTGGCATGGCTATTGCTCACCACAGATCATCAGTCGATTTCGTGGTACCTATTGCAAGAGTCTTATCCACTAGGTGGTGGGACGAATGTGGTCAATGTGATTTTGGTCGATTTCCGTGGCTACGACACGCTGGGTGAAGTGACCGTACTGGCGATTGCAGCACTGGGAGTTTTGGCTTTGATGGATGGTATGCAGACGCATCGCCCCCCCCTTGACCCTGAAGGGCGTGCATGGTCATTTGGACAATTACCCCTCATGCTGCGGGTGACTGCCTCTGTCGCTTTGCCAATGGCACTGGTATTTTCGCTATATATTTTTATGCGCGGACATAACATGCCTGGCGGTGGCTTTATCGCAGGTTTGATTACGGCGGTGGCTTTGGTCATGCAATATATGGCACTGGGACAAGCCAAAGCAGAACAGCTTATGCAAGCTGAGCAAGGGCGACGCTTTGAGCGCTGGATTGCCTATGGTCTATTCATTGCGGGTCTGTGTGGCGTATTGGCTTTCTTCTTTGGCCGCCCATTCCTGACCAGTGGCAATGTCTATGTCACTGTGCCTGTCTTTGGGCAGTTCCATGTCGCCTCAGCAATTTTGTTTGATCTGGGTGTGTATTTAACGGTGGTTGGCGCAACGCTATTGTCCATTTCGACACTGGCCACTGCCAGTGCAGAAGATCAACCTCGCATCTCTGGAGAGCGCTCATGAGCCTAGAATTTTTGATGGCCAGTGGGATTGGTTTGGTCACCGCTACAGGTATTTACCTACTGCTCAGAGGGCGAACTTTTCCAGTGGTACTCGGACTGGCCATGCTGGGTTATGCCGTCAATGTGTTTTTGTTTGCGACAGGTCGACTCTGGACTAACGCACCTGCGATTTTGATTGGTGGTGAGCAAGTGGCTGATCCCCTACCGCAAGCGTTGGTACTCACTGCCATTGTGATTGGTTTTGCGACTACTGGATTTGTGATTGAGCTGGCTTTACGTTCGCGCTTCGAAAATGATAGTGATCATATCGATGGTCACGAACCCGGTCATGCCCCGCCTCGTGATCAGAAGGAGCACTTTTGATGTTTGAGTTGCTCAGTGCCTTTTGGTTACAACATACGCCATTTTTTTCGGTGCTGTTGCCCGCATTAACGGCGGTGCTACTAATTTTGGTGGGTGATCCGCGATCTGATCATATCTCTCAGCGCCGCATCAAACTACAGCGTGTTCTTAGCTTTGGTTCGGCACTTTTGGGATTGGGCATGGCGATCTTGCTGATTGCTCAGGCACACCAAGGCAGGTTGATATCGTATGCCATGGGAGAATGGCATGCGCCTTTTGGGATTAACTTGGTCTTGGATCGATTATCCGCTCTCTTGTTGCTCTTAACCTATGTGGTGGCTGTCCCTGCATTAGCATACGCCTGTTGTGGCTGGGATCGTCGCGGACGTTATTTTCATGCGATGTTTCAATTCCAATTGATGGGATTAGCAGGTGCATTCTTAACAGGCGATTTATTTAATTTATTTGTATTTTTTGAAATTTTACTGCTCGCTTCTTATGTATTATTGGTTCATGGCCAAGGGGCACGGCGCTTTCGCATGGGTGTGCACTATGTAGTCCTGAATCTGTCCGCCTCGGCCTTATTTTTGGTCGGTTTAGGACTCATTTATGGAGTGACAGGTACGCTCAACATGACCGATGTAGCACTCAAGGTAGCTGCCCTCACAGGAGATCAAGCAGTTTTGGCGCGTGCCGCAGCAGCAGTGCTGTTGGTAGTGTTTGGCTTAAAAGCTGCACTCGTCCCATTATATTTTTGGCTGCCGAATACCTATGCCGCAGCATCTGCACCCGTTGCGGCATTATTTGCGATCATGACCAAGGTTGGGGTGTATAGCATCATTCGGGTACATGGGCTGATTTTTGGGGTCGATGCGGGTGAGTCTGCATTGGCAGTTGCGCCATGGTTGCTGCCATTGGCACTTTTGACTAGTCTGCTGGGCATCTTGGGGGCATTGGCCGCGCATACACTCAAGCGCCTTGTGGCTTATTTGACTGTTTCATCAGTTGGCACGATCTTGGTGGCGGTGAGTTTATTTACACCAAGTAGTCTATCTGCTGCGCTGTACTACTTGATGCATAGCACTGTGGTCATTGCAGGGCTGTTCTTATTTGTTGAACTAATCGCCAAACAGCGCGGTGGTACGCAAGACACCTTACAGCCAGCGCTTCGCGTGCGAGAGCCTGTGTTGCTTGGTTTTTTGATGCTACTCGGTGCAGCTTCTGTGGCAGGTCTGCCCCCTTTGCCAGGTTTTTTGGGTAAGCTGATGATTCTGGAAAGCGCCTCTGGTTTAGACGCGCATGCTGTCGTCTGGAGTGTGGTCTTGATTGTTGGTATTTTGGGCATTATTGGATTAGCACGGGCGGGCGTGATTCTATTTTGGCATGTACCCCCAGACACACAGCCTGATCAAGAAATGCCGCCATCTAATCGAGTGCTGATTAGCATGACCTTGTTGCTGTTAAGCTTAGGCTTCTTTATGGCTGCATTTGCATCGCCCATTAAGCAGTACATGGATGCCACTGCTACACAGCTTTATGATCGATCTACTTATGCACAGGTTGTCTTGGGACTCAGTGCGCAAGCATCAGACTCATCAAGCACGCAATTATATCAGGGTATACCACCGACTACGATTCCTCAAAAATACCAACAGTCCACAGAGGTGCAAATCACGCCATGACGCTGCATCTAACCCAAACACCAGCACGCCGGTTTTCCCATCCAATTCTGACAATTTTGCTGGCCATCAGTTGGATGGCATTAATGCATAGCGTTGAAATTTTTCATATCGTGGCTGGACTAGTAATTGGACTGGTGATTCCAAGGATGATTCATCCATTTTTGGCACAAGCACACCATGTTAAATGGCTCAAGGCAATTCGTTTTAGCGGTATTGTACTGTGGGATATTGTGATCTCGAATGTGGTGGTTGCACGCCTTGTATTGGGGTCTATTCGCAATATGCATCCCGCTTGGATACGTGTACCGCTGGCAAGTGACCATCCGACCGTCAACGCCTTGTTTGCAACTATCATCACCACAACACCAGGCACTGTGTCCGCTGTCATTGATGAGGAACAGCAGGAAATCTTGGTACATGCCCTAAACTGTGACGATGCCGAAGCGTCAGCCATAGAAATGAAAGCCCGTTATGAGCAGCCGCTGCTGGAGATTTTTGGGGTGCTACCCAGCAACCCCTCGACTCGGAGTCTCGCGCAATGAGCTACAGTGTGCTGCAATTCGCGCTGCTGATTGGACTAGCGGCCATTAGTCTAGCGATGCTGTTGACCGGTTGGCGTTTGGTACAAGGACCGACGTTAATGGATCGGATTCTTGCATTAGATACCTTGTATATCAATGTGGTTACGCTGATCATTTTATTAGGACTGTACTTAAATAATACGCTATTGTTTGAAGCCGCCCTATTGGTCGCTATGCTTGGGTTTGTCTCCACAGTCGCATTAGCACGCTATGTGACACGCGGTGATACCGTTGAATAATCAGGAGAAATATTGATGAACCCAGCACTAGAATGGTTGGCTGCTGTACTGATTCTGATTTCTGCATTTTTTGTATTGGTGGGTGCAATTGGGCTTGCTCGACTGCCTGATTTTTTTATGCGCTTGCATGCCCCAACCAAAGCCTCGACTTTGGGACTTGGTGGCATTTTAGTGGTGTCCATGCTGGTTTCTGCGGCAGGTGGTAGAGCTGGCATTGCTGAGCTACTGATCACGTTTTTTATTTTTATGACAGCACCTGTCTCCGCCAATATGATGGCTCAAGCGGCTCTACATCTTCGACTGCCTAGCAAAGCTGCACCCCCAAAAGACTGTATCCCAGAGCGGCGTAAGTAACGAGTTTGGCCACCACTATTGCCCCATCATCAAAGACGATGAGGCAATAGTGCCAAGTATTATCGATCAGATTTTAAGATCGTGCCCAACTGAAGACGCTTTACATGATATTTGCCTTGATAGTCCTCTAGCCTAAATAAGTTATTACGCGCCATGACGATGCCCATGTTCACCTCTTGTTGGATAAAAAAGACATCCCCTGCCTTCGCATCCACCTCCACAGATGCCCAATTTTCTGCCTTAGATAAGATATTGTGCTTGCCTGGTTCAACATTAAAATAGATATACTGCTTGCCACGAGTATAACCCATCTCAGAATTGGCTTCCTTATCATCTAAGAATACATTGAATCGAATCAATGTACCTGTAACCGCAGGGCGAACCACATAAACCAATGCTTTACCTTGTTCTGGGAGCTTTGGCAAAATAAAACCCTGCACCTCAGCACGCATGTGATCGGCAGATGGCATGCTGGCGCATCCTGTAAAAATGGCAACCGTTGCACCCAATAGTATGGTTTGTGCAACTGCTTTTAATGTCATCCGCATAATTCGCATCTCTTTCGTATACTGTTTGGTTAACAGCCTTGCGATGATAGCTTTTTATAAAGAATAAGGGTGGAACTAGCGATATGCGGCCAAAAAAAACAGCCACCTTCGGGTGGCTGTTTTTTTTGGCTCTATTTAACCGCTAAAGATTAGTTAGCTGGCTTAGTCGAACCATCTTCCATTTTGATTACTTCACGCTGACCTTGGATCACGGCGTACACACGGCGGTTCATTGCACGACCTTCAACAGTATCGTTTGGTGCAATTGGGTTGTCCCATGCGAAACCTTGAGTGTCTAGACGGGTTGGTGCAATACCATACTCGCTAACCAGCATGTTCTTGACAGAGTTAGCACGAGCCAGAGACAAGCGCTCATTTAGCTTACGAGGACCAGTATTGTCAGTATGACCTTCGATCTTCGCAGTTGCATTTTCGTACTGACGCAGTGCATCAGCAACTTTTGCAACTTCTGGCTTGTACTGATCTTTGATGTTTGATTTGTTGATGTCAAAGAAGACACGCAACTCCATCTGTAGATCTTCAGTCAACTGTACTGGGCAGCCTTTTGCGTCAACAGACACACCAGCAGCGGTATTCGGACACTGATCGATATCATCAGGTACACCATCACCATCACTGTCAACCACGACTGGAGCTGGCTCTGGCTCTGGCTCTGGTTGTGGCTCTGGTTCAACTGCTGGTGGTGGAACGATTGCTGCTGGCATCAGGTGGCCACCAAGAACCACTTGCAGACCTGCTAGACCCAGAACTTCCCACCAATTATTGTCGAAGTTATGGATCGCACGACCTTCACCGCGCAACGACAATGTGTCGCCTAAACGTACAAATGCACCAGCACCGAGATTACCAATGGTGTCACGGGTTGATGGATTTGGACCATTTGGATCTTCAACTTCAATATGGCTAACACCTACACCAGCCAATACATAAGGCTTGAACCAGCCTTCGTAGTTTTGGGTGATCAAGTCAGAAGTGACATAGACATTACCAGTCGCCATCTGTTGCTTGTAATCCCATGGCTGACGAGCGATACCTGCTGCCGCGGCTGCTTTATTAGCGCGTGCATCGCCGTTGGTTTGGCCGTATTCAACTTCTACGCCCATCCAAGGAGTCAGCTCGATACCAATTGCAGCACCCACGTACAAGTCGCTTTTTAAGCCAACACCGCCATTTACTGGACCTGTTGGATTACCATTTGGATTGATATTCAGTTGGTTACCATTACGGTTGCGTAACACATCACGTTGATCGTCATGTGCCTCATCCATATGATGGTAGCCGAGCATCAGCGGGGTAATGGTGATACCTGCGTTTGCTGCAACCATTGGCGCTGCGACAAGCATGGCCAATGCAATTTGATTCAGTTTCATTGATATCCTCCAGAAGGATCAGACTCATTAAGATCGGTCAAAACATTTTATTACAAATGACAGAGGGATTAGCTAGCCCATCGGCTACACGATAGCGCTAATCTAGTAGAAGTCAACCTCTCTAGACTGCTTTTGCACTATTGCTGATGCGGCTAAGTCAACCAGATGACGCAATTGTTGACAATTTGGCTCGCCCATTCCGTTGCAGTTTAGTAAACCAAACACACCATAAAATGAGTGTATAAAATTGAAAATCAAAGATAAAAGACGTTA
>JAYXXU010000237.1:0-1452 GCA_036019135.1 Pseudomonadota bacterium
TCGGGTCATGGGAGAGGTGACACCTGAGATTCGTAACACCTTGCTCAAAGGCGTAGAACTCGAAGATGGCCCAGCCAAATTCGAGTCTTTTAAAGAAATTGGTGGTGATGGCATTAACCGCTGGTATCAAGTGGTGGTCAAAGAAGGGCGCAATCGTGAGGTTCGCCGCCTGTTTGAATCACAAGAGCTCAAAGTCAGCCGACTATTGCGCACCCGCTACGGCACAATCATTCTGCCGCGTGAACTACGAACAGGACGCTGGGTTGAGCTGGATAAAGGTGATATCGATCATCTGGTTCAAAGTGTGCAACTAAAACCGAGAGTTGGTACAGGATTGTATGGCATGGCTAAGCGTCGCGCCGAAAAACAAATGGAAAATCCGTTGCCTGCCCGTCGTGGTGGTTACCTACGCCAACAAAAGCGGGACAATGGTAACGGTGAAACTCACTAACCCGCTACGCGCACAGTAATTTTTATAAAAAGGCCACCCTTGCGTTGGCCTTTTTTGTTGCAAAACCCGCTCATCATCGTGCAATACAATCAGCATACAAAAACTAAGCGTATTGCAAACAAGAATGATTATCTGTAGAGTTCACGCCTAATGTTTGGTTACATGTACCTACTCAGTTGGAGTCTATGGCTATGTCACACCCGAATTTCCGCTTGAACCCGCTTGCTCTTGCACTGATCGGTGCATGTGTATCGCCTATGAGCATGGCGGCTGAAAGCCCAAAAACCAGTGAAACCCGCCTACCGACTATTCAAGTGGTTGCCAGCTCAGGCGATGACTACGCAATCTCCCAACAAACAGGCACAGTCAATATTGTCAGTGCCGAACAAATCGAAATGATTCAACCACGATCCACAGAAGACGTGTTGAAGCGCGTACCAGGAATTTATATCAAACCTGAAGAAGAATCTGCCGTCGTAGCAAATATTGGGATTCGTGGCCTTAGCGCCGCTGACTACAAAACCACTGTGCTCGAAGACGGTGTACCTGTCGCGCCTGGTCTGTTTGTCGGCAATGGCCGCTACTACAACCCGCGCGTCAGCCGCATCGACAGCATCGAAGTGCTCAAAGGCTCTGCTGCATTACGTTATGGCCCTGGTAATGTCGGCGGCGTGATTAACTACCGCACCAAACAACCCGAAGATGGCGTCAGCATTGATACTTCGGTTGGCTCATGGGACACCTTTAAGACCTCTGTGGAGTTAGGCGGCAGCTCACCGAATAAAGACAGTGTCTTTGGTGCAGTCTTGAGCTGGGAAAAAAGCGATGGTTTCATGGGCAAAGGCTATGACACTAAAGATGCCATGATCAAAGCAGGCACAGCGATTGGCGATGACCAATGGGTTGGGGTCAAATTTACACATTACGAAAATGACGCCAATATCTCGTATCGTGGTGTGTTTTTGCAGGACTATCACAACAAATCAGATCGTAATCCCGCA
>JAYXXU010000238.1:0-6805 GCA_036019135.1 Pseudomonadota bacterium
AGTCTGCACTTGCCCCATAGATTCTCGGCTCACCCGCGTTAGCAAAATAGTACACACGGGTATGCTCAAGGAATCGTCCCACAATCGAACGCACCCGAATGTTATCGGATAGTCCCGCAACCTGTGGCCGCAAACAACAGATCGAACGGATAATCAAATCCACCTGCACCCCTGCCTGAGAAGCACGATACAGCGCATCAATTAATTGCCGCTCAGTCAATGCGTTGACTTTAATAATAATATGCGCAGGCTTGCCCGCTTTAGCATTTTTGATTTCGTCTTCAATGAAGCTAATCAAACCATCATGCAAGGTAAAGGGTGCATGCAGTAGCTTTTTGAGCTTGGCCGCTTTGCCCATGCCTGTCAGCTCTTGGAAGATCTTATGCACATCTTCACACAGATCAATGTCAGCGGACATCAAACCATAATCGGTGTACATTTTGGCATTACCCGCGTGGTAATTGCCTGTGCCCAAATGCACATAACGATAAAGCTTGTCATGCTCACGGCGCACAATCAGGATCATCTTGGCATGGGTTTTATAGCCGACGATGCCATACACCACCACAGCACCTGCCTCTTGCAAGACATTGGCCACAGCGATATTAGATTCTTCATCAAAACGTGCGCGTAACTCAATCACCGCAGTGACTTCTTTGCCATTGCGTGCCGCTTCCGCCAATACCTGTACGATCTCAGAGTCAGGTCCACTGCGATAGAGGGTTTGTTTGATCGCCAAGACCTGTGGATCATGAGCAGCTTCGCGCAGCAAATTGATCACGGGCGCAAAAGAGTCAAATGGATGATGCAACAAGATGTCTTGTTTTTTAATCGCCGCAATGATGCTCTCGTCTTTTTTCAGCGCAGCGGGAATAGAGGGAATCAATGGGGTGTAGCGCAGTTTTGGCCGATTAAAATTTGATAACAGCCGCGCCAAATTGACAGGGCCATTGACCTGATACAACTGATTGCGATCCAGCCCAAAACGGTGCAACAAATATTCAATCAGGTTTTCGGGGCAGCTCTGGGTGACCTCTAGGCGGACAGCACGACCAAATCGACGAGAACTCAATTCGCCCTTGAGCGCTTTGGCCAAGTCATCCACATCCTCATCCAACTCCAAATCCGCATTGCGGGTCACTCGGAATTGATGACAACCTGTCGCCGTCATGCCTGGGAACAAGTCACTGACATGCTCATGAATAATCGCCGATAACATGACATGATGATCTTGCCCACCCGTCAAATGATCAGGCAAACGCACCACCCGTGGCAGTGAGCGTGGGGCAGGGACAATCGCAAGATTCATGCTCCGACCGAACGCATCCTTGCCTTCGAGTGTGACAATAAAATTCAGGCTCTTGTTCACCAAGCGCGGAAATGGATGGGCAGGATCAAGACTGATCGGTGTCAATACAGGTAACACCTGCTCTTGAAAGTATTGTTTGACCCATGCCGCCTGTGGATCTGATAGTTCATCACGGCGTAAAAACCGAATATTTTCTTCAGCCAAAGCAGGCAAGACGTCTTCATTTAAAATTCGATATTGCCGCTCAATCGCCGCATGTGCCAATGCACTGATCCGCTCAAGAATCTCCGAATGCGGCATACCATCGGGTGAGGGGCTTTGGTCACTGAATAGTTTTTTTTGTAGCACCCCTGCCACACGGATCTCAAAAAACTCATCCATGTTGCGTGAAAAAATAAATAAGAAATTCAATCGCTCAATCAACGGATGCAGCGGATCAACGGCTTGCTCTAACACACGTTGATGAAAATCAAGTAACGACAGCTCACGATTAATATAACGCTCGGCTGGCGTAAAGGTCGGCTGTTCGAGTGCATCCGGCACTGGGGCGATGTCAGTCATAGGGTTCAAACCAAGCTTCACAGTATTGTCATATCAGTATGCGTTGATTATATGACGAATGCTTGACAATACCATGATCAGATCACAACTCTCTACATATGAACCAAACGGCCTCCAATGCTGCTGCTCAATCAATTAAGGCAATTGTGAAGCGTTCATATAACGCAAAATCACCCGCTCACGATGCTTCACTCGTCGGTGATTCGGATTGGCTTGGTAATACACAGGATTCGGCACTAACGATGCCAAGCGAGCTGCTTGTTGACGGCTGAGATTTTTGGCTGAACGACCATAATAATGGCGTGCCGCCGCCTCTGCCCCATAAATCCCTTGCCCAAACTCAATTGAATTTAAATAGACCGTCAAAATCCGATCTTTTGACCATAGCCGCTCAATCATCACGGTGATCACTGCTTCTTGTGCCTTACGAATATACGAGCGCTCATTCCATAAAAATAGATTTTTGGCCAATTGCTGACTGATGGTTGAGCCACCCGCGACTACCTCACCGCGTGATTCATTGCGTTTCAACGCAGCCTGAATACCATCCCAATCAAAACCATGATGCTGTACAAATTTTGCATCCTCTCCTGCAATTAACGCTCGCTTGAGATGCACACTGATTTGATTACCATCCACCCATTGATGCTTCAACTCAGGCTGTTGACCTGACCATACATAACGATGCATAAACATGCTCCGCTCGACAGGCTGGGTTCGCCATACCATTAATGCAGCAAAAACAATCAACTGAATCAACAAAACAACGCTCATCACCACCAAAGCAATGCGAACCAACAGTTTTTTCATGCAATCACAGCAATTGACCGAAGTATGAAGATGCTACCATAGGCGCTTCCGATCCTGTTATGACACCGAATACCATTTATCCTAGGACTCCCTATGCCGACCTCGAACCCATGGCGACTCTATGGCACACTAGGCTGCCATCTGTGTGAGCAAGCCGAACAGTTATTACAACAATTTGCAGAAACACGCGCCTTAACTTGGCAACACATTGATATTGCTGAACTACCGACTGAACAGATGCTAGAGCTGGCACATCAGATTCCCATTATTTGTCGGGCAGATACCTGCTTGACATGGCCTTTTTCTTTGGTTGATTTAGTGCAGCTTTATCATGACTGACTCTGCCCAAACCACGCGTCCAATCGCCCCACTCCGCCACTGGTGGCTGACCGCCAGTTTAATTGGATTGAATCTGTTGGTCTTTGTGATCGGTATCGTGCTTGGGCTGGATGCACTCAGTCCTAAAACCATTGATCTACTGAACCTCGGCGCAAATTTTGCCCCACTCACAGCGACAGGCGATACATGGCGCTTATTAAGCAGTATGTTTTTACACATTGGTTTGGTGCATTTGCTGATCAATATGTGGGCACTGTTCTTATTTGGCAGTTATGCAGAGTTTTATTTTGGTCGTAACTTTTATGCGATGCTGTACTTGCTCAGCGGCCTCATGGGCAGTATTGCGACTACATGGTGGAATATGCCCGCAGCAGAAGCCATGCTGAGCCAAGATATCCCACAGCAATTGCCTGCGATCAGTGCAGGTGCGTCGGGTGCAATCATGGGACTGGGTGGTGCACTATTGATTGCAGCATGGCGGCCACGTGCTGACCTTGCACCACATGCGCGCTTAAACCTTCGAATGCTGCTCACTCTGATGCTGATCAATGTGGCGATTGGGTTATTGATTCCAAATATTGATAATGCCGCACACCTTGGTGGGGCAATCACAGGCGCGATGCTGGCATGGCTATTTACATTTAGTTATCAAGCGTGGCGACCCAAACAGCCTCTGAGCCTTGCGATTCGCTGGATCGGCGTCTTGATCGTTGCAGCCACGGTGTACTATTTGATCCAACAGCTTCAGACACGCGGTATCGTACTTCAAGAACTTGGACAACAAATCCGTCAAGAACTAAGCCATTCACACAGGAATTAGTGTCTGTTAGCGCTTTCAACTAGATCATTTCGGGTGGGTTGGATGATACCAAAACCCACCCTCTCTCCAACCTAGCGCACAATCCCACGTGTCGAATACTGTAACGAATCAATCAACAACTGTACTTCTGGATGCTCAGGCAAAAACTCTTGGGTCAACTGCTCAATCGCCTGTACCGTGGTCAGATTATTCCGATACACCACTTTGAAGGCCAAACGTAACGCATTAATTGTGGCTTTTGACCAGCCTTTACGACGCATGCCCTCATAGTTCATACCATGCGCATGTGATGGATTACCCGATACCATGACATAAGCAGGCACGTCTTTTAGAATCAGACTCCCGCCGCCAACCATGCTGTAAGAATCGATACGACAAAACTGATGAATGCCTGAATTACCACCAATAATCACCTGATCCCCGATCCGAACGTGCCCTGCCACACCGACGTTATTGGCCAGAATACAGTGATCACCGACCACACAGTCATGGGCAATATGTGTGTTGACCATCAGCAGGTTATGGCTGCCAATCTTAGTCAGGCTATGATCTTGTGCTGTACCCCGATGCAGGCTACAGGCTTCTCGAATGGTATTGTCATCGCCAATCTCTAACCATGTCTCTTCACCTGCATATTTGAGGTCTTGGCACTCTGCCCCAATACTCGCAAACTGAAAAATCCGATTGCGTCGACCAATCCGCGTCCAGCCATCAATCACCACATGTGGCGCAATCACCGTATCTGCACCAATACTCACATGAGCGCCTACAATGCTATATGCACCGACTTTGACACTTGGATCAATATTTGCAGTGGGATCAATGATAGCTGTGGGGTGAATATTGGGGCTCTCCTGCCTCATGTGCGCGTCTCCATACGATGCTCTGCAACTAAAATCTCAACACTGGCGGCGAGTTCATCGCCTACATGGGCGCGACAGGCAAACTTATAAATCCCTTGCCGTGCCATCATCATCTCTGCATATAGCGTCAACGTATCCCCTGGCACGACCTGACGCTTAAAGCGCAATTTATCCGCACCTGCAAACAAATACATATAACCATCACTGGGGCGCTTTCCTGCACTGACAAAGCCCAGCACGCCTGCGACTTGTGCCATAGCTTCCAAAATCAAAACACCAGGCATAATCGGAAAATCAGGAAAATGTCCCTGAAAAAACTCTTCATTGATCGTGACATTCTTGATGCCTGTAATCGAATGATTCGGCACAAGATCCGTCACTCGATCAACCAACAACATTGGATAACGTTGGGGTAAATATTCACGAATGGTAGTGGCTTGCATGGGCAAGCTCACGGGTAAGTCAGTGGTCATAGCGCAGGCTTCGTTCGGCGGTTGACAAGCAGCCGATGGACTGCTTGTACAAACTAATCGTTAAGAATGCGGGATTCTAACTGTTCGAGCCGCGCTTGCATATGCTTGATCTGATCTGGAAGCCCTTGTAACGGCAAATCTGGCAGTTGTCGCATCCGAACAGCCATTTTTTTCCAGTGAGCCGTATCGCTCATCGCTGTTCCTGATGAATAGCTGCCCGACTTTTCGATGGATTTGGTTACCATCGTCATGCCTGTAATATGCACGTGGTCAGCGATCTGGATATGGCCGACCACACCTACGCCGCCTGCCAGCACACAGTGCGCACCAATGCTGGTACTACCAGAAATCCCACAACACGCCGCAATCGCGGTGTGATCACCAATCACGACATTATGTGCAATCTGTACTTGATTGTCGATGATGACATTCTGACCCAGCCGTGTATCAGACAATGCACCACGATCAATCGTCGTGTTTGCACCGATTCGACTATCATCACCAATCACCACTCGGCCAAGCGGAGCAATCCGATGCCAATGGCCTTGATGCGGCGCAAAACCAAACCCATCCGCCCCGATCACTGCACCCGCATGAATTCGCACCCGTTGACCAATCAAACAGCGATGATGTACCACCGCATGTCCACCGATCCAACTGCCTGCGCCAATTTCAGCATATTCGCCGATCTGGACACCTGCCTCAAGCACCACATTGGCGGCGATCTTTGCACCTGACTCCACCACCACGAACGCACCAATCGCCGCAGTTGGATCAATCAGGGCATCGGCTGCAATCTGCGCAGTCGGATGAATACCCGTGGCGCGCTTTGGGGTTTGATCAAACACATGCGTTAAGCGCGCAAATGCAGCATAAGGGTTATCAACGATCAAAATATTGCCTTGATAGTCACCAATATCTACTGCGCGCAACAATACCACACCTGCTTGGGTGTCATTTAATTGGCTGCGATAACGTGGATTGGCCAGAAAAGTCAAATGACCAGATTGAGCTTCCGCAAGAGAAGCCAGACCTGTAATCACCTGCTGGGTATCACCACGCAATTCAGCACCGAGCTGGCTAGCCAGCTCTGCTAAATTGAACATCGGCATCGTTGTTATTTCAGCGCATTCAGGCGATCAGTGATTTTTTTGGTCAAATCAACCGATGGCTCAGTCCAAATCACGTATTTTTTCTCGATAATCACCGTGTAGTTGCCCTCTTTACGCAGCTCTTCCACGACTTTTTCCATCTTAGGCATTAGGGTTTGCAGCATTTTGGATTGAGCGTCCTCAATACGACGCTGTACACCTTCGGCCGTGCTGTTGTACTCATTCAACTTACCTTGCGCCTGAGCTTGTAGCTTCTGACGATCTGCATCACTCATGACACGACCATCTTTTTGAAAGCGCTCTTGTAGTGCAGCAATTTCTTTGCGCAGGCTTTCTAACTTGTCACGCTGAGGCTTCAGTGAATTGTTTAAACCATCAATGGTTTGTTTGGCAACATTGGAAGCCAACACCGCAGCCTGTGAGTCTGCGACCGCAACATTTGCTTGGGCGGCAGTGGTAGAAAGCGCAGTGGCCAATGTAAGCGCAGCAAGAACACGACGCATAGATAAACTCCTTGT
>JAYXXU010000239.1:0-7742 GCA_036019135.1 Pseudomonadota bacterium
AGTAACTCTTCCAGCCGTGCCTGTTGTTGAGCTTTGCTCAGGTCTTTACGCGTTTGCAAGACCGCCAAAATATTGTCAGCGATGCTGAGTTTACGAAAAATCGAGGCCTCTTGCGGTAGGTAACCAATGCCGTGTCGCGCCCGTTGATGCATGGCAAGATTGGATAAGTCTTTGCCATCCAGCATGATACAGCCGCGATCCATGCGCACCAGACCAACCAACATATAAAAGCTCGTGGTTTTGCCAGCACCATTGGGGCCAAGTAGGCCAACGATCTGGCCAGTATGAATCTTAAAGGACACATCTTTGACCACCAATCGCTTGTTATAGCTTTTGGCCAAATGACGGATCTCGAGGTGTTGAATTGGGCTGGTGTGATCGGTCATGGCTGCGAATTTCTGGCAGGGGTTGAAATCGGATTGTTGTTGGGGGGAATGACTAAGGTCACGCGTCGATCCCGATTGCCCAATGCCTCGATGTCGCCTTGGTTCATGCTATAGCGAATCGAATTACCACTAAACCGTGCCCCATCTTGTGTCAGCAAGGCATTGCCTGTCATCGTCACAATCCCTGTTTGAGCATCATAGACAATACTCTGGCCTTCCCCTTTGGCCAATCCTTTATCAGCGCTAATCTGTTGCTGGAAGCGAGCAGGTCGGCCTTTGGCCGTTGCATCTCGAATGGAGCGATTGGCGGTAAGATTGACCACGATGCTATCCGCTTCAATGCGAATCGTACCTTGGGTAATCAACACATTGCCTGTGTAAGTGGTGATGCCTGTGCGTTCGTTATAAGTGGCACGATCAGCCTCTAAGGTGACGGGTTGCTGTTGGTCACTGGGTAAGGCCATCACAACTCCTGAACAGATCCAGCCTAGTAGCAGGATACCTGTTCGAAGCAAAGCAGTCACATTACGGGCGATGGGCAGGCGCATATTGAATCCGAATCCGAGAAAGTTGATAGTCACCCGCATCCAGATTGGCTTCAAGTCCCTGAGCAAACATGTGACCTTGGCTATTGTGGATCTCAACGGGGTGATCTGTTGTGATGATACGGGTCTTAGGATAGCCAGTCAGTTGTGCAGTTTTGAGTAAGGTTTCAGATGCATCGGTTTGACGACTGTGGCGAACCTGTACATGGCCAACCAATTGCACGGTTTCCGCTTGATCCCGCAAGTAGGCGTGATCAGCAGTCAGTTTCGCCATGGGTTGACCTGCCTGATACCAGGTGCTATTGACGCGATCAAGCTCGGTCAAATCACGTTGACCAAAGTGCCGTAGCTCTTGTGCTGTCGTGGTGGCCTGAATATGGCCTTGCTCATTGGTTTGCAGCAGCGCAATTTCACGGGCAGAGTAGTCTAGGCCGTTACTGTGCTCAGTATGCAAGCGCGCTTGTTTGCCACTGTGCCAGTAATACCAACCAGACAGGCTCACCACGATCAACGCAATCAGGTACAGCAGGCGTGTATCCATGATTAGTGGCTATTTTCCATTGGGTTAGTGACCTTGAACAGCTAAGAACCGTTCTAGCATCGCATCATACTGCCCTTTGGCTTGTAAAATAATGTCGCACAGCTCACGCACCGCGCCACGCCCGCCGCTGGCTTGTGTGACCAGATGGGAGCGACGACGCACTTCATGATGGCCGTTGGGCACGGTGACGGCTAGACCAGCCATTGCCAACGCCCCGAGGTCTGGCCAGTCATCCCCCATATATGCACAATCACCCGGCTGTACACCAAGTTCGCGGCAGGCTTCTGCTAAGGCAATGCCTTTGTCTTCACGGCCTTGTACTACCAAATCAACACCGAGCGAATCCATGCGTTGTTTGACAATATTGCTGGTGCGTCCAGTGATAATAACGACTTTGACACCGCATTCTTGTACCAGCTTCATGCCGAGACCATCACGAACATCGAAAGCTTTGGTTTCTTCTCCACTGTTGCTAAAAATCAAGCGGCCATCGCTGAGAATACCATCTACATCCAATGCCAAAACTTGGATATGTCGTGCGCGTTCTAAAATTGCATAGGATGCCATGGACTTAACTTACTCCAGCTTTAAGAAAATCATGCATATTGAGTGCGCCGACCAAATCGCCTTCATCATTCACAACCAGCAGATGATTGATTTTTTCAGCCTTCATTTGCGTTAGTGCGTCAAACGCTTGTGTATGCGGTGGCATGGTAACAGGATTGGCTGTCATGACAGCAGCAACTGGTGTGCTGAGGTCGATTTGTTCTTCAAGGCTGCGGCGCAGATCACCATCGGTGAACAATCCAATCAACTTTAAGTGCTCATCTACCACTGCTGTCATGCCCAAGCGTTTATCGGTCATTTCAATTAGGGCATCGCGAATTGAAGTCTGATGCGTAACGATGGGGAGTTCGTCGCCACTGTGCATCAGATGCTCAAGACGGGTCAATAAGCGTCGTCCCAGCGCGCCCGCAGGATGAGACAGCGCAAAATCATCTTTAGTAAATCCACGCACTTGTAGTAGAGCAACTGCCAATGCATCGCCGAGTGCCAAAGTTGCAGTGGTACTTGAGGTGGGGGCAAGACCCAAGGGGCAGGCTTCTTTGGATTTACCAAGGGTCAAGGCGACCGTTGCCAATTGTGGCAGTGGACCACAAGTATCACGACTAATGGTAATCAGTGGGATTTGATTGCGCTGCACCACAGGCGTCAGCATCATGATTTCGTCGCTTTGGCCAGAGTTAGAAATGGCAATCAGCACATCTCCTCGTACCAACATGCCCAAGTCTCCATGTGCCGCTTCACCTGGGTGCATAAAAAACGAAGGTGTACCTGTTGAGGCAAAAGTTGCGGCCATCTTGCGGCCAATATGACCAGACTTGCCCATGCCAGTAATCACAACTCGGCCTGTACAGGCCAAAATTAAAGCACAGGCTTGATCAAAACGCTGATCCAGCTCGGCCATTAAAACGTCAAGAGCGTGCTGCTCTGTTTTGAGCGTCGCGTGTGCGCTTGCCAAATATAGCGAGGGGGTAGAGTGGCTGATATTCACCTGTGATCCTTAACGAATGCAATCAAACTAGAAAGTAACCGGCAACATTATTGCAAAGCGCATCTGGAAACACAAAGGTTGAACCGCTGAAATGTCAGACATTGATCGAATAGTTCGAGCAGCAGTAGACGAATGTCGCAAATAATCTTATCCAGAGGTTTTCTATTGTGGCGTGCAAACGGTATGATCAAGCCCTTTGAAAATGGCTGCACCCAGCGGCACTAAGAGAGCATTTGACCATGTCTTTGTCTACAGGATCTTTGTCCATCTACAACTCTGAAACTCGACGTAAAGAGCAGTTTGTACCACGTGTTGCGGGACAGATTGGGTTGTATGCGTGTGGCATGACGGTGTACGACTACTGTCATATTGGTCACGCACGGGTGATGGTGTCGTTTGATTTTATGATTCGATTTTTACGCTCGCAAGGCTGGCAAGTAACATTTGTCCGCAATATTACCGATATTGATGACAAAATTATTCAGCGTGCCAACCAAAATGGCGAACCAATTGGTGCATTAACTGATCGCTTTATCCAAGCAATGAACGAAGATGCCGCACGATTAGGTTGTTTGCCGCCTGATCAGGCACCGCGTGCGACCGAATATATTGGTCAGATGCAGGACATGATTGGTCAACTGATCGACAAGCAGCATGCTTATGTGGCTGCGACGGGCGATGTGTATTATGCAGTGGAGTCTTTTCCACGCTATGGTCGTCTGTCAGGTCGCCAATTAGAAGATAACCAAGTCGGTGCAAGTCAGCGTGTTGAAGTGGAGCGAGATAAAAAACACCCATTTGATTTTGTCTTGTGGAAAGCAGCTAAGCCAGAAGAGCCATCATGGAGCTCACCTTGGGGTGCAGGTCGCCCTGGCTGGCATATTGAGTGCTCAGCCATGTCAACCTGCTGCTTGGGTAATCACTTTGATATTCATGGTGGTGGCGGTGACTTGCTGTTTCCACACCATGAAAACGAGATTGCACAAAGCGAAGCGGCGACGGGTGAGCAATATGTTAACTACTGGATGCATGTTGGCTTTGTGAATGTCGATGGCGAAAAAATGTCAAAATCACTGGGCAACTTTTTTACCATTCGTGATGTGATGCAGCAGTTTGCGCCTGAAGTGATTCGATATTTTATTGTGGCCAGTCACTATCGTAGTCCATTGAACTTTTCGGATGTGGCACTCAAAGACGCACGGCATGCATTGGCACGTTTTTACCAAACGCTTAAGCTGGTGCCGATGGGTCAGCCGAGCACGGCGCGATCAGAGGAAGTACAGCAGAGCATTACTCAGACACAGGCACGGTTCGTGGCGGCGATGAATGATGATTTCAATACGCCAGAGGCTTTGGCCGTGTTGTTTGAAATCACACGAGAAATCAATCGCTATTTGAACGCTAAGCAAGTCAGTAGCGCCCAGTTTTTGGCTGCACACCTGAAGCAACTGGCCGCAATGCTGGGCTTATTGACACAAGACCCGATCGCGTTCTTGCAAGGTAGCGTAGACGGCTCAACAGAAGGGCTGTCAGAGGCAGACATCCTCGCAAAAATCGCTGCCCGCCAAGCTGCAAAGGCTGCGCGAGATTTTGCACAGGCTGATCAAATCCGCAAAGATTTGCTAGCTGCTGGTGTGGTACTGGAAGATAGCCGAGAGGGGACGACATGGCGACGTGCAGAATGAGTAAAAAATGTCCTTTTGATGAAAATCGTCAAAAAAACTGTTGACAGTACGTTAAAACTGGCTAGAATGCCCATCACTGGTTCAGCATTGTTTTAGATGTTGAAACATAACAGTTTAAGCGGGAATAGCTCAGTTGGTAGAGCACGACCTTGCCAAGGTCGGGGTCGAGGGTTCGAATCCCTTTTCCCGCTCCAGTTTGGAACAGGCCCCAAAACCTGTTCCTTTTTTTATGCCTAAAATTTAATTTTTATAGCTTGTTTTTCTTGTCTTGCAAAAGTGATTTGAATTTGTTGAGTCTATTGCAACCCCACTATATCGTGCGGTCTGTTGCGCCTTGAGGTGTTTGCTGTTTAGATGCACCTGTGTGTTTCATTGGCGATAGAAAAAATGCGTCTTAGCTTAAATCAACAAATTTTATGGGCGACGCTACTCGGTGTCGCAGTTGGCATGGGTTTGCAATGGTTGGGCACTGGACATGCCATCACGCAACCAAGTCTATATGTTGCAGACACTATCGGTAAGCTATTTATTGGCCTGTTAAAAATGGTGCTCATGCCACTGATTTTCTGTTCGATTGTGGTGGGCGTAGCCAATCTTCGACAGCATCAGCAGATTCATCGGGTGTGGCAGGCCACTTTGGGGATGTTTTTATTCACGATGGCGCTTGCTGTGGTGGTCGCTTTGACGGCAATGAATGTTTTTCAAGTTGGCCTCGGGCTAAATGTACATTTGTTTAGCGATGCGATGGCTGCATTTGAGGCGAAGCAGTTACCTTTTTCAGAGTTTGCATCGAATTTTTTAACAGGTTTATTGATGAACCCTGTGACTGCAATGGCGGAAGGTAAAATTTTGCCAGCCGTGGTATTTGCGCTATTTATGGGCATTGCATTGGTCAGTGGTGGCGCTCGCTATCAGCAGGTGATTGATCTGTTTGAACAGTTTTTGGCGCTGATGATGCAGATTGTGCAGTGGATCATGTGGGTTGCGCCCTTGGGGATTTTTGCGCTGTTGGTGAAGCTCACAGCCACACAGAGTGTGGATTTGTTGACCACGATGGGTGCTTTTATGCTCTTGGTCATCTTGACCACATTGTTTCATGGGGTAGTCGTACTGCCGAGCATACTGTATGCGCTGACACGAATTAGCCCAAGACGATTTTGGCGAGCGAGTCGTCCTGCGCTGATGACGGCATTTGCCACTTCATCAAGTGCGGCAACTTTGCCTGTCACGTTACGTTGTACCCAAAATCTTGGGGTCAGGCCACAAGTGGCTGGTTTTGTATTGCCGCTTGGTGCAACCATGAATATGGATGGCACTGCGCTCTATGAGGCGGCAGCGGCGTTGTTTGTGGCCAATCTGATGGGCATCGAGTTGAGCCTTGGCCAGCAGTTGCTAGTATTTTTTGTGGCCATGGTGACCTCTGTTGGCTCACCAGGTATTCCTAGTGCGGGGATGGTGAGTATGGTTATGGTGTTGCAAGCCGTGGGTTTGCCAGCCGAGGCGATTGCGATTTTATTACCGATGGATCGGTTGTTGGATACGGTTCGAACTGCAGTTAATGTCGAAGGAGATATGGTGACCAGTTGTGTGGTCAATCGCTTGGGTGGTACATCGCAACAGGCTGAGATATAGGCCGAGCTGTTGCCGTTATTGCGATTTAATCATCATCAGGCACATGGCTGATCGCTTGTCGGCATACATCAAGATCAAAGCCGCGATATTGTAAAAACCGAAACTGTCGGGCTTTTTCCTTGGGGTCTGTCGGCAGCACTGACCCAAATTTTTTGTTGCGCAGTGCAATAGCATGCTGTAACCAGTCGGTCTCGGCTAATTCAGGTTCGGCCAAGATCGGATCAATCGCGTACTTTTTAAGGTCCTGTCGAATCCGAGCCAGTCCTCGGCCACGGCGCAGATTGGCGCGAACCGTCATGCTGGCCATGCGTGCGTCGCTTTGGTAGCAACTATCTGCCAACTCGGCAACGAGGGTTTGGATTTCGTTTGGATCAGCACCTGTTTCGCTTAATTTATCGATCAGCATTTGTTTGGAGTATTCACGCCGACCCAGATAAGCGAAGGCCAGTTGGCGTAATCGTGCACCAGTGGGAATGCGTTTGGGTGGTGCTGTGGTCATGGATTACTCGACTAAAAAATCAACCGCCCGCATTGACCATGCAACGAAGGCGGCGGCGTTGGACTTAAATCAATGCAGGATCAAGCTCTTCCACTTCGTCTGTGCCTGCATCTTCGGGGGGCTTACCAACGTTGGTGAGCAAGCGCCGACGAATTTCGGCATCAATTTCTTCCGCGATAGCAGGGTTTTCTTCAAGATGGCGGCAGGCATTGGCTTTGCCTTGACCAATCTTGTTGCCTTGATAGGCATACCATGCACCTGATTTTTGGATAATATTTTCGTTGGCAGCCAGATCTACCAGTTCACCCAGACGATTAGTGCCTTGACCATAGAGAATTTGGAACAAGGCTTCACGGAATGGCGGTGCAACTTTGTTTTTGACCACCTTCACTTTGGTTTCTGAGCCAATAATGCTTTCGCCGTCTTTGATTTGGCCAATCCGACGAATATCCAAGCGCACAGAGGCGTAAAACTTGAGTGCGTTACCGCCTGTCGTAGTTTCTGGGCTACCAAACATTACACCGATTTTCATCCGAATCTGGTTGATGAAGATCACCATACAGTTGGAACGCTTGGCATTGCCTGTGATTTTGCGTAGGGCTTGGCTCATCAGGCGAGCTTGTAGACCCATGTGCGAGTCGCCCATTTCGCCTTCGATTTCGGCTTTTGGTGTCAAAGCGGCAACAGAGTCGATGACGATTAGGTCAATTGCGCCTGATCGTACCAGCATGTCTGCAATCTCAAGCGCTTGCTCACCCTGATCAGGCTGGGAAATCAATAGATTGTCGATATCCACCCCCAATTTGCGGGCATAAGCAGGATCTAGTGCATGTTCTGCATCAATAAAAGCCGCCGTACCGCCTGCTTTTTGACACTCTGCAATGGCTTGCAGTGTCAGC
>JAYXXU010000240.1:0-2413 GCA_036019135.1 Pseudomonadota bacterium
CGGAGTGACGGCCTGTTTCTACCCCATCACCCGCGGCTTCGACGCCGTACATCTTGACGCTTTTGTCATTCAGGAATGGCCAAAACAGCCCAATCGCATTACTCCCACCACCGACACAAGCCACCAAAGCATCAGGCAATTTACCAGTCATATCCAGATGCTGCTGACGTGCTTCACGGCCAATAATCGCCTGAAAATCGCGTACCAACATCGGATACGGATGAGGGCCTGCCACTGTGCCGATGATGTAATAGGTATTATCGACGTTGGTGACCCAGTCACGCATCGCTTCATTCATCGCATCTTTGAGGGTACGTGAACCGCTAGTGACTGCAAACACAGTTGCACCCAGTAGCTTCATGCGATAGACATTCAGGGACTGACGCTTCACGTCATCTTCACCCATATAAATCACGCACTCCATCCCCAACCGCGCCGCGATGGTCGCCGTCGCCACGCCATGCTGACCCGCGCCAGTCTCGGCAATAATTCGCGTCTTGCCCGACAGCTTGGCCAACAATGCTTGACCGATGGTGTTATTCACCTTATGTGCGCCAGTATGATTGAGGTCTTCGCGCTTCAAATAAATCTGCGCGCCGCCAAGCGACTTTGACCAACGTTCGGCATGGTACAGTGGGCTGGGACGACCAACAAAATGCGCCATGTCATAGTCAAACGCCCGCAAAAATTCAGGATCGTTTTTCATGCGAGCATACAGTTGTTCAAGGTCTTCGAGTGCGCCCATCAAGGTTTCGGACACAAAGCGACCGCCATGCACACCAAAATGCCCACGCGCATCAGGATACGCCGCAAAATCCACATCAGCACTGTCTACCGAACTCGCCTTGATCCCATCATCTAACATTGTCATGCCGTACTCCTACCATAAACTGTTGCATTAACGCTGAATCTTTCACGCCTTTTTGCGGTTTGCCCGTGACTGGATCAAGCTGCTCCACACCACCACTGACATCGACCGCATACGGCTGGGTTTGCGTAATTGCTGTGCTGACATTGGCTGCGGTCAGCCCACCTGCCAAAATCAATGGCAAATCAGTGCGAGGCCAACGTGACCAATCAAATGCATGACCCGTACCGCCTTTTAAATCAGGATGCCACGCATCCAATAAAATCCCACTTGCACCCGCCGCCGCAAATCTCGTGATCTCTGCCAATACATCCAAATCGGGATGCATCTGTAATGCTTTGATCCAACGTCGGCCACTCGCTTGCCCAATCGCCTGACACTGCTCGGGCGTTTCATCACCATGTAGCTGAAGCAAATCCAACGGCACAACTGCCAATATCTGCCGAATCTCGGCAATACTGGCATTGACAAACAATCCCACTGCTTGCACAAATGGACTGATCTGTTTGACCAGCTCGGCAGCCTGTTCAGCACTGACAGCACGCGGACTTGGTGGATAAAACACCAATCCAATCGCATCGACACCCGCAGCCACTGCTGCTTGAATATCACTGACACGGGTCAGGCCACAGATTTTAGCGCGGATAGGCATCATGCGGCGGAATCCTTTAAAAAGACAAGCCGTATTGTAGGCCAAATGATGGTACAACGGACATACAGGATGCAGACAATCACTGTGCCCTCACTAAAAACCGTACAATTTTTAAGGTCTAAAAATGCAGATTGCCTGCCTGTGACTCAGCTCAATTTGTGCCAGACTTGCACACTTGGCAAGTCTGGCCACATCTGTTCTGATGCAACCATTTACCAAAAGACAGCTTCTCACAGGCTACGGGATGTCGCGTTTATGAATTTGGTTTGGTTTCGCAATGATCTGCGCCTACACGATCAACCTGCCCTACACGCCGCCCGCCAACAGGGTGAGGCGGTGCTGGCACTATACATCTTAAGCCCCTTGCAATGGCAACAGCAGCATCGCTCAGCCCGCCAAGTCGACTTACTGTTACGCAGTCTGGTCAGCTTGCAACAGGATCTCGCGACGCTAAACATCCCGCTTAAATTGCTGAACGTGCCCCTGTATGCTGATATCCCCGCCGCACTGACTGATTTTTGTCAGCAGTATCAGATCAAACAAGTCTACTGCAACCAAGAATATGAATGGAACGAACGACTGCGGGATCGGGCGTGCAAACTCGCCTTCGATACAGCAGGCATCCACATGCAGCGGCTGCATGATCAATGTCTACTCCCACCCAAAACCGTACTCAACCAATCGGGCGAATTTTATAAAGGCTTTCCCCCATTTAAAAAAAATTGGCTGGCACAGCTTGAACAAGCACCACCACAGCCACTGCCTTGTCCCAAGTCAGTCCAATCACAGCCCGTAGACAGCGATCCGATCCCAACAACGCTAGAGGGCTTTGCCCCGATATCTGCAGAGCAGCAGTCCGAATGTCCAGCGACAGTTGAAGAAGCACAACGGCG
>JAYXXU010000241.1:0-4959 GCA_036019135.1 Pseudomonadota bacterium
TCAAAGCTAATATCGGTTGAGCGCACCACACTAATCACCGCACTGGCCGAAGGAATACTGGTAATCGCATCATTATCCCCCGCAAATGCCAACAGACTACAGGTAATGTTGGCCAGATCAATCGGGCGGCCAGACAAGTTCAGTTGACCATTCGCCAAACCATTGGCCAGCCCCCAACGCTGAATCACCTCTTGTACCGTCGCACCAGGATAATCAGGCATATTGGTAAACCATTCATTCATGGTCATGTAACGACTGACATAATCATCATCGGCCAAATGCTTAACCAAGCCGACATAGCTGCTCACCGTCGCCTTGGGCTGGGTCATCTTAAACAACACCGACAGCACCCGACCATGCACATGGAACAGTTTAGGATGTAGCTCAGTCAGTTGTAACCCCGTCACTCGCTTGACGATCCCTGTGGGGATCGACGCTAAACGATTCAACACACCCGCTGCACCACTCATTTGATGCAAATTGACAGGAGAAGCAATTGTCACCAGATTACGAACAGACGCACCGCCAAGCGCAGCGGTATAAATCATCGCCAATAATCCGCCCATACAATAGCCCAACAATGACACTTGTGGTTGCTCCGCATGCGCTCTTACTGAGTCAACCGCTTTGGGGAGCCAATCTAAGGCATATTTTTCGAGTGTGAGGTGGCTATCGGCAGCATTTGGCTGTCCCCAATCCACCAAATACACCGAGAATCCACGCGCCAAAAAATACCTGACCAATGAGCGCTCAGCCATCAGATCAAAAATCCATGCATATACCCCCAAAGGTGGCACTAACACCAATGGCACAGTGGCTTGGGTGGCTTCGACTTCAACCGTCTCACCCTCAATCTGCACACGATCACTGGGCAAGGGGGCAAAATATTGCACCGAAAAAATACCCTCTCGCAAAATCTCTGTCCGTGGTGTGCGGTTATGCAACAAAAAACGCTCACGATTCACACGCCGTTGAATCGCATTATTTAGCATTTTTCTGAGTTCCATTGCTTTACCTCAAGCTTAATCACACAACATGACAAAGCTAAGCATAACTGATATACCCCGCAGTGCCTCGCATCAATATGCAGATCTCGCTCATAAAACCAACGATTTTGCTGGTTTTATCAGACGATGAAGTGGTTTGATTGGCAATCAAAGTCGCTTTATCAGGCCGCACAGCCAACACAATGCGGTTTTTTGGCGTAGACGCTCACGCAAACTTACGCTTTTGCCTTAGATCTCAACTGCGCCTCAAGCCAAGCCTTTGGCATACTGATGCCATCAAAAACTAAACCTTGGACGATTGCACCATGCTTAAACCCATCCTTGCCTTATGTACTGCCGTCTTATTTGTGGGTTGTGCGACCACCCCGTCTGCACCGGTGATTCAGCGCGACAATAATCAGTTTGAAACCACAGGCATGGGTAAAACGCGTGCTGCCGCATTGGATACCGCGTTAAAAGCCGCCAGCAAAACCTGTCAACGCAGCCAAGCCATCGTGATCAGCGATCAAACGCAATACAACGGTGTGGTGGACGAAAAAACAGGCCGCTTGATTGAACAAGTCGGTACAGCCGTTGGCGTGATGACTGGCATGAAAACCCCACAAATCGCCCGAGATGATGACTATGCTGTGACTGTAAAATTTTATTGCAAGGCTTAAGACCGACCAAAGTCATATGCGGCGCGTATTCATTACTTGAGTTCGCGCCGTTTTTTTGACTGGATACTGACGGTTGGGATGTTTTAATAACCTTCTGGACGTAACAATGGTAGTTTTTGTTTTAATGCCTTTTCGAGATCTGCCAACAAAAACGAATCATCCTCGCAAGCAAAACTAATGCTTACCCCTGTCGCTCCCGCACGCCCTGTCCGACCAATCCGATGCACATAGTCATCAGGCTGCTCAGGCAATGTATAGTTGATGACATGGCTGACACCATCAACATGAATGCCCCGACCTGCAACATCGGTCGCAATCATGATCTGCGTTTTACCCGTTTTAAACTGATCTAGCATTTTGGTGCGACGATCTTGGGTGATCTCGCCTGACAACATACCGACCTGATAGCCTTGCGCTTTGAGTCGGTCATACAACTTGCGCACTTGATCACGTCGATTGGCAAAGACCATGACCTTTTCGACAGGCTCGGAAGCTAACACTTCTTTGAGCAGTCGCTCTTTGTCTTTGCGTGCCACGATATACACCCGTTGTTCGACTTGGGCGCTGGTGGTCTTGAGCGGCTCAATCTCAACCGTCACAGGCTCAAACAACCATTGCTGTGCCAAGTTCAACACGTCATAGCTAAAGGTCGCCGAGAACATCAAGGTTTGACGATCAGACTTGGCAGGTGCAGCGCGTACAATTCGCTTCACCGCAGGAATGAAGCCCATATCCAGTAGACGATCAGCCTCATCAATCACCAAAAACTCTAACCGATCTAGCCAGATTTCTTTTTGCTCTAAAAAATCAATCAGTCGGCCAGGGGTGGCAACCACGATATCTACAAAAGCCCGATCCAATAAAGCACGTTGTTTGTCGTAATCGACCCCACCCAATAGCGTTAATACATGCAAATCTGTGTGCTTGAGCAGTTGTTTGGCATCGCTTTCGATTTGTAAGGCCAGCTCGCGAGTTGGCGCAAGGATCAAGGCACGCGGCTCACCCCGATAACGCTCGTCTGTTAAGGGATGACTGAGAAGATCATTGATAATACTAATTAAAAAAGCGGCAGTTTTGCCTGTTCCTGTTTGTGCGCGACCAATCGCATCGTGTCCTGCCAGCGTATAATGCAACACTTGATGCTGAATCGGGGTCATTTGGGTAAACCCAAGATCAGCAATCGCTTGACGTAGCGCTGCATGTAAATTGAGTGAATCAAAGTTTAAGTGCATATGGCTCTCGACACGCGCTCAAGCGGCGACACAATTTGATTCGCAGGCCATGAGCGTTGTTAATATTTTCCAAACAACAAAGGCCACTCACACCATAAGTCGGTATGAGCGGCAGATATGGTTTACAGTAAAAAAGATGGGATCAACGCCGCGGCATCCAACACATCTGACCCTAAACCACTGCATGTCAGCTTTAAACCAGCATGCGTGCAGCGGCTGGGCAATCAGTCAAGAGTCTTGACGTCTTCGGCTTGATAGCCTTTTTGACCTTGGACGACGGTGAATTCAACACGTTGGCCATCGCGTAAGGTACGGTGTCCATCACCACTAATCGCGCGGAAGTGAACGAACACGTCGTCACCGCCATTACGCTGAATAAAACCAAATCCTTTGGTATCGTTAAACCATTTTACGACACCCTGCTCGCGTGCTGTCATTTATCAATCCTCAAGCAACACTGTAAGAAGGACAGTCCGGCGTTGAAGACAGCAAAGAAAGCTACGAACACTGAAACAAAGCAGCTTGTCGTCGTTGTCATTTCTGTGAAGCATTCAGCAAGTCCGGTTCAAATCCATGTTTCAGTTCAGATCAGCGCCCAACAAGATCGCTGGCTCGTGAACTCGTTTCAACTGATATCCCAAGAGACAATACAACGGAACACAATGGAACAACTGAAGATATTGTCATCAACCTTAGATATCGCTGGCACACACGCCTATCAATACCGCGACTGCGGTTCGAGCTTAACACGAAGATTTCGGCCTGCAAAGCCAATTACCACAATTGATGATCCATCTATATTTGCTTTAAGGCTGTCTATTTTTCCGCCAATTGCTGTGTTTTATTTTGTGTGTTTGCACGGTTTTAGCCCACTTTGTGATTGCAGCACTCTGTGCTTTTGCGTATCTTGCGGTAAAATACCCACTAAATCGCAGTTTTTGTCGCGATCTTGCCCTTTCATGTACTTGATGGGTGCTCCTGAATACGCGCATTTGTATTGATCAAATCACGTTGACAGCAGCCTTTATTCCATTAGGTTGACGCGATATTTGGGTAGGTTCAGATGACAGCATGCCATTGATCGGCCAATCCGCTGTGTGGAGCAAATGCAAAAATGACGGATATTTTGGTGCTACATGGCCCAAATCTCAACCTACTCGGCCAACGCGAGCCGCACCTGTACGGCCATACGACCTTAGCAGACATTCATGCCGAGCTGACGAGACAAGCGCAACAGGCGGGACTGACTTTAGCCTACTTGCAAAGCAACTGGGAAGGCGCACTGATTGATCGCATTCATCAGGCCTTTGCCGAAGGCACTCGTTTCATCATTATCAATCCTGCTGCCTTCACCCACACCTCAGTGGGTTTACGTGATGCCTTACTGGCCACCAAGATTCCATTTATTGAAGTGCATTTATCTAATGTTCACGCCCGTGAAGCCTTTCGGCATCACTCTTATCTCGCGGATCAGGCGGTTGGGGTGATTGCGGGCTTGGGTGCAGCAGGTTATCGCTATGCCCTGATGACCGCAATTGATCGTTTATCAGTTGACAAACCAAGTGCTTAAACGCTTGTATGTCATGTGATTGTCAGATCAGTTTGCCATGCTCGGTCACCCTCGGCGGCTATAATCGCGGCAGATGTGAGACGGGTCATTTTATTGTTTGCGTGTTTTAGGATCGTACCGTATGGACATTCGTAAGATTAAAAAGCTGATTGAGCTGATGATTGAGTCCGATCTGCAAGCCCTTGAAGTCAAAGAAGGCGACCAATCCATTTCACTCACACGCCGCGTTCCTCAAACGGGTCTCATGCCATTGCCAAGCGCGGAGCTGCCTGCTCCTGTCGCCAAAACACCGCGTGGGGCGCTGGAGCTGTCTCCTATGGTTGGCGTGTTTTATGCTGCGCCTAGCCCTGGTGAGCCACCCTTTGCCAAGGTAGGGCAGACGCTGCAAGCAGGTGAAACATTGGGCATTATTGAAGCCATGAAAATCATGAATCCGATTGAAGCCACACAAAGTGGTGTCATCGATGAAATTTTGGTCAAAAACGGGGATG
>JAYXXU010000242.1:0-26766 GCA_036019135.1 Pseudomonadota bacterium
TGACGAATTGGCCAGTGCCAATACGGTCGTTGTGGTATCTGATCGTGCCAAGCTGATTTCTGAAGTGGCGCATAGTAGCAAAACCAATTATACGAGCAATGCGTTGGCACAAATCAATGCCAGCGACGATCCAACAGGTGATCAATCAGGCATTGCAGGTCGGGTCGAGCTGACCTATAAGCTGGCCAATACCGATATTCGTGCGTATCACAACCAAGCCGAAGAGGGCTTCTATAATGTGGCGTCACCGATCTCTGCTGGTCGTAAAGAAAGTGGCTTAAAGCTTCAATCGCGGATTCCACAAGTGGGCTTGGCACGTGTTGAAGCGATTCGGACTGAAGATAGCGCCAACAATGGCGTGCGTGAAGGGTTGACTGCGAGTATTGAGCGCGCGATTAATCAACATCTGGCACTAGAGGTCGGTGCGCGTTTTTATCAAGAAAGTAATGAAGCGGCCTCGGCCTCGTCATTGGATACAACCCCATATAAAGGCACGACACTGCGCAGCAAGCTGAATATGCTACTGCCTTGGTTTGAAGGATCAAGTGCCTTCGTTGAATATGAGCAAGATGTTGAAGACTCTGACCGTAAAGTGCTGGCTTTGGGCGGTAGCTATCAGATGGGTTCGAAAGGTCGAATCTATGCCCGTCATGAGTTGATCTCTAGCATCAGCGGCTTGTATAGCCTGAACGATAAGACCGAGCAAAACTCGACAGTCTTTGGTATTGATAGCAACTACATGAAAGATGGCACTGTATTCAGTGAGTATCGCTTACGTGATGCCATGAGTGGCCGTGAAGCAGAGGCAGCACTCGGCTTGCGTAACCGCTGGCATCTTGGTGATGGTATTCGGTTGAATACGGGCTTTGAGCGGGTGAAAACTTTGGAGTCACCTACAGAAGGGACGACTCAGGATGCAACTGCTATTTCGCTGGGGTTGGAATATCTGACCAATCCACTGTGGAAAGGCATTGCCAAAATCGAAATGCGTTGGGCGGATAGCTCCGATACGTATTTGAATACATTGGGTGTTGCCTATAAGGCTTCAGATGATGTGACATTGTTGGCCAAAAACGTCTATCGCCATATTGATAATAAGTCTGGTGGTGATCGTACGATTGATCGCTTCCAAGTTGGGGCGGCGTATCGTGACTTTGACAGCAATCGCTTTGATGCGTTGACCAAGTTTGAATATCGCATAGACGATAATCAAACTACGGCCAGCAGTGCTTATAAGCGTGAAGCGTTCATTGTATCAACCCATGCCAACTATCATCCTGTTCGTCGTTTGACCTTGGCCAGCCAATATGCAGCCAAATATGTGCGTCAAGATTTTAATGATTTGGCCAATAATGGTGTGACACAATTGGTGGCGGGTCGTGCCATGTATGACATCAACGAACGTTGGGATGCTGGTGTGAATACAGGCATCATGTGGAGTGATCAAAATTCAGGTGTGCGTTATCTACTCGGTGCTGAAGTGGGCTATTTAGTCGCCGCTAACCTCTGGTTGTCTGGCGGATATAACTTCTTTGGCTATCGGGATGATGATCTGGTAGATGGTAATACCACCACCAAAGGCGCCTATTTACGTCTACGCTTTAAGTTTGATGAAGATCTCTTCAAAATGGGTGTCGTAACAACAAATAAATCAATGGAGCCCCAGCAATGAGTGGTCAGCGTGTTTTAAAAACTCTGGCTCTAGCTGGTCTGCTGAGCCTCACTGTCCCTGCGTGGGCGCTGATTCTGGGTTCAGAATCAGGCGTACTGGTTGCACCTACTGCAACAAAAGCAACCATGAGTCAGTTGAGTCAGCGGCTTCAGCCATTTTTGGTCAGTCAAGATGTCCTCACGCAATATCATGCGCGTAAAGCACAGAGCTGGCTGGACTATGCCAAAGAGCAAAATTCTGAGGGCAGCTTAACCTCTGCTTATCAGACAGCAATGCAGCAAGTTGAGTTGCTGGTTGGACAGTTAGAACAAGGCCAACAGCCGACGATGGCCACCGCAGTACCTGTGACCTCAGGTGTGATGCGCCGAGACCTGTGGGCAATTGCTGAGCTACTCAAAACCCATCCCGCCTTTGATCAAGTACAGCAAACCGTTGCCAAAGCTGAGGTCAAGCTGGTCTGGGCAGCAGCGGAGCATTGTGAGCTCGGCTGGCGGCATTCGCGTGAGCATTTTGCTGCGGCAGAGCGTTGGCTATATGTAGCACGCCAACAGGCCAATCAAGTTGCAAATGCACCGGCGTGGCCAGAAAACTTAAGCTATCCCAGTCTAGAAAGCCTCAATGGGACTGGCAAGGGGTGTCAGGGAGTTCAGGGCGACTGGCCGATTCCTGTGCCTGCGTGGCATGTCCCTGTGGTACCAGTACCACAGCCACAACCTGAAGTTGATATTCGTGCTGAATTGATCAAAGTACCGAATAACGTACATTTTGCCTTAGATAAGCATTTCCTCTCTGCCGAGTCAAAAGCCGTCTTGGATCAGATAGTCAGTGTGCTGAAACAATACCCAGATGTCAGTGTCACACTGTACGGTTACACCGATAGTCGAGCCAGTGTGGCGTATAATTTGGCCTTGTCAGAGCGTCGTGCGCGCTCAGTTGAACAATATTTGGTCGCTCAGGGTATAGATTTGAATCGGATTGCCCGAGAAGCTAAAGGTAAGACACAGCTGTTGACCGATCAGAATCCAATTCTCGGACATGCGCTCAGTCGTCGTGTTGAAGTGGTGTTTGCTAGTGCAGGTGAAGAAATCATCACCGAGCGTCAAACTGCTGATCTACAGCCAGAGCGCCCGATTGATTAAAAGAGGGTGGGCTGTGATAAAAAGAGCCGATACATTGAAGAACTGTATCGGCTCTTTTGTGTTGTTCTTTTGAGTGGTTAGACAGGCCGAATCGCATCAATTGAATGACCTGTTATACCCTGACTATCCGCTCCCATCAAGTACAGATAGCTTGGCATGATTTGTTCTGGGGTTGGCAGGTTCATCGGGTTTTCGCCAGGGTAAGCATGCGCTCGCATATTGGTACGCGTGGCACCTGGGTTAATACAATTAAAGCGAATTGACGACACATTGGCCAACTCATCCGAAAAAATTTTGGCCAACCCTTCAATGCCACATTTAGAAATCGCGTACGCGCCCCAAAATGCCCGTGCTGTTCGTCCAACACTGCTGGTGGTAAACAACACTGATGCATCAGGCGATTGGCGTAGCAGCGGCAGTAAGGTTTGTGTCATCTGAAACGGTGCGCGCAGATTGACGTTCATGACATCGTCCCAGGTGTCGGGATCATACATCTGTAGCGGAGTGAGTGGCCCAAGCATGGCTGCATTATGTAAGATGCCATCCAATCTTCCAATTTGCTCCTCAATCATCTGTGCCATTTGCGTATAGTCGCTCATGCTGGCACTTGAAAGATTGAGCGGTAGTAGTGCAGGTTGAGCGCCGCCCGCCTTTTCAATCTCATCGTAGACAGCTTCGAGTTTTTCGAGCGTGCGCCCCAGTAGCAACACGGTTGCACCATATTGGGCAAAGCTCAGCGCAGCAGCTCGTCCAATTCCTTCACCTGCACCCGTAACTAAAATCGCACGGCCTTTGAGCAAGTCTGAGGGGGGGTGATAATCTGTGAGTTCAAGCATGAGCCATGCTCCTTAAAGCAAAGTGTGATGAGTATAGCAGCGCGTTCAGCGCAGCCACATCATCGACAATGTGATCTGCTTGCCAACTGCTCAGATCATCCGTTCGATCAGGTGGCAAATAGCCATAAGCCGCCAAGACTGTAGGCATGTTGGCTGCGCGGCCTGCATCAATATCACGTGGATGGTCACCCACATAGATAATATACTCAGGTGCGATGCCCAACTGATTTGCAGCTAAATACATCGGTTCTGGATGGGGTTTGGTATGGGTCACATCATCAGGGCATACTAAGACTGCACAGCGCGTTGACAGATCCAGTGCAGCCAACAGGGCTTCACTAAGATAGCGTGGTTTATTGGTGACAATTCCCCAGACAATGCCCTGTTGTTCAAGTTGTGACAGCAGTTGCGCCATTCCTTCGAACAAAACTGTATCTACTGCAATCTGTTGTTGGTAAGCATCTAAAAAGCGCTGACGGTATTGCAGCAATTCGACACTCTCTAATGCCAATTCAGGATGAATCAAACGCACCATCGCCCGTGCACCTTCGGAGACTTGTGTGCGAATCTCCGCAGCGGTGGGCGCGGGGATTTGGTCTTCAGCGCAAAGCTGATGCACGATACGGATAAAATCAGGTGCAGTGTCAATCAGTGTGCCATCTAAATCAAACAGGATTGCGGCAATCGGGCGAGGCTGAGTCATGCGCTGGGTTTCCGTGTCGAGAGCATGTAGTTGACATCGACATTAGGGGCGAGCCAATAGTGTTTGGTGATGGGATTATAGTGCAGGCCAATCGCCTCATCCAAAATCAAACCCGCGTTACGGATATAACTGGCCAATTCAGATGGGCGAATGAATTTTTGATATTCATGTGTACCACGCGGTAGCATGCGCAGCAGGTATTCAGCGCCAATAATCGCAAACAAATATGCTTTGGGGTTACGGTTGATGGTCGAAAAAAACACCAATCCACCTGGTTTGACCAAGGTCATGCACGCTTGCACGATAGAGGCAGGATCAGGCACATGCTCTAGCATTTCCATACAGGTCACCACATCGAAGCTGGCAGGCCGTTCAGCCGCCAGTTGCTCAACGGGGACTTTGCGGTATTCGATAGACTGAACGTTGTGTTGTTCGGCATGTAAGCGTGCAACGGCCAACGGCGCTTCTCCCATATCAATGCCTAGCACATGTGCGCCACGTCGTGCCATCGACTCGGCCAGAATACCGCCACCACAGCCGACATCAAGGATTTTTTTATCCGAAATGCCCATAGCCTGCTCAATGATCCAGTTGAGGCGCAAGGGGTTGATTTGATGCAGCGGGCGAAACTCAGAGTCAGGATCCCACCATTTATCGGCCAATGCCTCAAACTTTGCAATTTCTTGTGCATCGACATTATGAGTCGGTTGGGGATTGGATTCTGAGGAAGTAGACATAATAACTCCTTGGGCAACAGCGGCGGCCAGACGTGTTGAATATTGAAGGCAAAGGCGTAGAAAATCCACCTCTACACCAATACAGTTAAAAAACTTCACACAGCACGCACGGCTTTTTATGCCAATGTTGCGTACTCTGAGCAACCACCTGAGCATAGGATAAGGACGAGTGCCATGATGTCACGTAAATTCAGTCACAGCGCATTGGCTATGGGTGTGATACTGCTTGCTGCATGTAGTGACCCAAAACCCGAAGCAACCACAACCACACCAGAGCCAGCAACTTCCGCCCCAGAATCGATAGCCGCCACTGAGGCAGTCACAGACAATACGCTGACCACGCCTGAGATGCCAGTAGCTGAGCCTAACCCTGCGGCCAATCAGCAATTTGTGGAAGGCCAAGACTATCAGTTGGCCAAAAATCCCAGCAGTGTCGAAAAGCCAGACATGATTGAGGTGCGTGAATTTTTTTGGTATGGCTGTGGGCATTGCTATAATCTTGAAAGCTATACCAGTAACTGGCTAAAAACCAAGCCAGCTGATGTGAACTTTGTCCGTACCCCTGCGGCGATGAATCCTGTCTGGGAGCAGAATGCACGCGGTTATTATGCAGTTGACCTCATGGGTAAGATGACCCCAGAGCTACACGAAGCCTTGTTTGATGAAATTCATCAACGCAGCCAAAAAATCTTTGACCAAAAATCTTTAGCTAGTTTTTATGCAGGGCATGGCATTGATCAGGCTAAATTTGATGGCTTGTACAACTCATTTGCAGTAAATGCCAAAGTCTCGCAATCCAAAAACCTTGCTACCCGTTATCAATTGTCTGGTGTGCCTTCTATTATTGTAAATGGCAAATATATTGTGGGAGGCGATGGGCAAAAAGTTGTTCAAGTGGTTAACTATCTGGTGGATCAAGAGCGTCAGCGTCTGGCCAAGCCACAGTCTTAAACACGCTGTGGATGTCTATGTATGAGGACACAAAAAAACTTCACACAGCATCCACGTTTTTAGCCCAAAAACTGTTTATGCTTAGGCCTAAACCAGTATTTCAGGATGAATCCTTCTATGAAGCGTTTTGCTCAATCAGCTTTGGTCTTGTCTGTACTAGCCGTTTCGGGTACGAGTGTAGCTGCTGATCCTTTTGTGGCAGGCAAAGACTACACCGTCATGACGACCGCAGGGACAGTCGAAAAACCAGGTATGATCGAAGTGCGTGAGTTTTTTTGGTATGGCTGTGGGCATTGTAACCATCTAGAGCCGTTTGTGGCCAATTGGCTCAAAACTAAGCCTGCTGATGTGAATTTTGTCCGTACGCCTGCGGCAATGAACCCTGTGTGGGAGCAAAATGCACGTGGATTTTATGCCGTTGAAATGATGGGTAAGATGACACAGTCTTTGCATGAGGGACTGTTTAAGGTGATCCACCAAAGCAATCAACGCCTATTTGACCAAAAATCTTTGGCCACCTTTTACAAAGGGCAGGGCATTGATGAAACACGTTTTAATAGCTTGTACAACTCTTTTGCAGTGACAGGCAAGGTCTCTCAATCCAAAGCGCTAGCAACGCGTTATCGCTTGGATGGCGTGCCTGCGATGGTGGTCAACGGTAAGTATATCGTGCGCGGTAATGACCAAAAAGTCGTGGATGTAGTTAACTTCTTGGTTGCCAAAGAGCGTCAAGCGGCTGCCAAATAGAATCTGCTGACATAAAAAAGACCTGCATGTGCAGGTCTTTTTTTGGCTTAGTCGCAGTTTGCGATTAGGCGCGGTTTTTCAGCTTTTGCAGGGTTTGCAGTTGAGCTGCGGTTTCTGCAAGCGATGCCAATGCTGCACCTGTGTTGAGTTCGCTGCTCTGATTCGCCAGCAAGGTTTCCGCTTGCTTACGCGCCTCTAGAATTTGCGCTTCACTCAAATCATGCGCACGGATCGCTGAGTCTGCCAACAGAGTGACCATATGAGGTTGTACCTCAAGGACACCACCTGAGACATAGATGATCTCTTCGCTACCATCTTCCCGCTGAACCCGAACTGGCCCTGGCTGTAATAGCGTGATCAGTGGGGCATGGCCGGGCAGAATCCCTAGCTCACCACCCACACCTTTGGCAATCAGCATCTTCACCGTTCCTGAAAAGATCGATTCGTTGACGCTGACCACATCACATTGCAGAGTTGCCATAGGATTTTCTCCGGTTGCTTAGACCTTCTTGGCTTTTTCGATGGCTTCTTCGATAGAGCCCACCATATAGAAGGCTTGCTCTGGTAGATGGTCATACTCACCTGCCAAGATGCCTTTAAAGCCGCGAATCGTGTCTTTCAGCGGTACGATTTTACCTGGTGCACCTGTAAACACTTCAGCCACGTTAAACGGCTGTGACAAGAAGCGTTGAATTTTACGTGCACGATAAACCACTAGCTTATCTTCTTCAGCCAGTTCGTCCATACCCAAGATCGCGATGATGTCTTTTAGCTCTTTATAGCGCTGCAAAACAGTTTGTACACCACGGGCGACGGTATAGTGCTCTTCACCCACGATTTGTGGATCAAGCTGACGTGAGGTGGAATCCAGTGGATCTACCGCAGGATAAATCCCCAAAGAGGCAATATCACGGCTCAAAACAACGGTTGCATCCAAGTGAGCGAAAGTAGTCGCTGGTGATGGATCGGTCAAGTCATCCGCAGGCACATAAACCGCTTGCACAGAGGTAATTGAACCTGACTTGGTTGAGGTGATGCGCTCTTGCAGAACCCCCATCTCTTCAGCCAGCGTTGGCTGATAACCTACCGCAGATGGCATACGACCCAGCAATGCAGAGACTTCAGTACCTGCCAAGGTGTAACGATAAATGTTGTCAACGAACAACAGCACGTCACGGCCTTTACCGTTCTCATCTTTTTCGTCGCGGAAGTATTCGGCCATGGTCAAGCCTGTCAGCGCAACACGCAAACGGTTACCTGGTGGCTCATTCATCTGACCATAAACCATGGCAACTTTGTCAACCACGTTTGAGTCTTTCATCTCGTGGTAGAAGTCGTTCCCTTCACGTGTACGCTCACCCACACCCGCGAATACAGAGTAACCGCTGTATACTTTAGCGATGTTGTTGATCAGTTCCATCATGTTGACGGTTTTACCGACACCCGCACCACCGAACAGACCTACCTTACCACCCTTAGCGAATGGGCATAGCAAGTCAATGACTTTAATCCCTGTGCCTAGAAGTTCGGTAGAGCCTGCTTGTTCTGCGTAGCTTGGTGCATCACGGTGAATCGCCCAAGTGGTATCTGTGGCGATTGGACCAGCTTCGTCGATTGGACGACCCAGTACATCCATGATACGACCCAATGTACCTGTACCAACAGGTACAGAAATTGGATGCTCGGTATTGGTCACAGGCAGACCACGCTTTAGACCTTCGGTCGAGCCCATCGCAATGGTACGAACGATGCCGTCACCCAGCTGTTGCTGGACTTCGAGCGTGGTTTCGGTGTTGTCAACGTGCAATGCGTCATAGATCTTCGGCACGCTAGTGCGATCGAATTCGACGTCGATAACCGCGCCGATGATCTGAACGATACGACCGCTGCTCATGGCTGTCTCCTCAATTCAAACTTAAAAAAGGTTAAACGGCAGCGGCACCGCCAACGATTTCGGAAATTTCCCGAGTAATCGCGGCTTGACGCAGCTTGTTGTAGACGAGTTGCAGGTCTTTAATCAAAGAGCCTGCGTTATCCGTTGCCGCTTTCATGGCGACCATACGGGCAGCCTGCTCAGATGCAATGTTTTCCATGACACCTTGATAGACCACAGATTCAATATAGCGAATCAGTAGGCCATTGAGCAGTTCAACCGCTTCTGGCTCATAAATATAGTCCCAGCTATGGGTACGGTTCAGTTGCATGTCCGTGCCGAGGTTATCAGATGCTAAGGGTACGAGTTGTTGTACCGTTGGCTTCTGAGTCATGGCATTGACAAATTGGTTCGAGACCAGATAAACACGGTCGATTTCACCGCGATCAAACGCATCGAGCATGACTTGAACTGAACCCGCCAATTGCTCAAGTGAGGGAGTATCACCAATTTGGGTGGTTGCACCGATCACTTTGCCGCCGAAGTTTTTGAAAAAGCTCACGGCTTTTTGGCCAACCAGTGCAAATTGCACTTCAATCGACTGCTCTTGCTGGGTTTTGACGTGTTGGACAACACGCTTAAACAAGTTGATATTCAAACCACCTGCCAGACCACGATCAGAGGCGATCACGATGTAACCGACCCGTTTGACAGGGCGATCCACCATATAGCGGTGTTTGAATTCTGGATTCGCTTGCACCAAGTGCGCGATCACACGACGCATATTGTCGGCATAAGGACGACCTGCGCTCATGCGCTCCTGCGCACGGCGCATCTTACTTGCTGCAACCAGTTGCATCGCACGCGTGATCTTTTGCGTGCTTTTGATACTGGCGACTTTGGCGCGGATTTCTTTGAGACTTGCCATACGCTTACCATTTGGATCGGAAGCCCATATAGAGCTTCCGTGGAGGTGATACGCTTATCAAACCTATCTTCAAAGGCATTTTCATGCCTTGAGGATTAGTAGGCTTGGGTGGCCTTGAAGCTTTCAATGCCCTGACGCAGAGCAGCTTCGATATCGCCGTTATAATCAGCGGTATCATCGATTTTTTGCATCAGTTCGCCATGTTGGGCGCGCATGTAGGACAGCAATGCAGCTTCAAAGTCGCCGATTTTATTGACAGGTACATCTGTCAAGAAGCCTTCATTCGATGCAAAGATCGAGACGGCTTGATCAGCAATTGTGAATGGTGCGTATTGCTTTTGCTTCATCAGTTCGGTAACACGCTGACCATGCTCAAGCTGCTTACGAGTTGCTTCATCCAGATCAGATGCAAACTGCGCAAATGCTGCCAGTTCACGATACTGTGCCAACGCGGTACGAATACCACCAGACAGTTTTTTGATGATCTTGGTTTGGGCTGCACCACCCACACGCGATACCGAGATACCCGCGTTGACCGCAGGACGGATACCCGCGTTGAATAGTGATGACTCCAAGAAGATCTGACCATCAGTGATCGAAATCACGTTGGTAGGAACGAAGGCAGATACGTCACCCTCTTGGGTTTCGATGATCGGCAAAGCAGTCAGCGAGCCAGTTTTGCCTGTCACAGCACCATTAGTGAACTTCTCAACATAGGCAGCTGATACGCGTGAGGCACGCTCAAGCAGACGACTGTGGAGATAGAACACGTCACCAGGATAGGCTTCACGACCTGGTGGACGACGCAGCAGCAAGGAGATTTGGCGATAAGCCACGGCTTGCTTGGACAGGTCATCATATACAATCAGTGCGTCTTCGCCGCGGTCGCGGAAATACTCACCCATGGTACAGCCAGAGTAGGGGGCTAGGAACAGCAGTGCAGCTGGCTCCGACGCAGACGCGGCAACCACCGTGGTGTAAGCCATTGCGCCAGTTTCTTCGAGCTTGCGCACGACGTTGGCAATGGTCGATTGCTTCTGACCAACCGCAACGTAGACACACTTAATGCCAGAATTTTTCTGGGCAATAATGGCATCAATGGCCATCGCGGTTTTACCCGTCTGACGGTCACCAATGATCAGTTCGCGCTGGCCACGACCGACGGGAATCATGGTATCAACGGCTTTATAACCTGTTTGAACAGGTTGGTCGACTGATTGACGCCAAATCACACCAGGGGCAACTTTTTCGACTTTGTCAGTCAGGGCTGCATTGATTGGCCCTTTGCCATCAATTGGATTGCCGAGTGCATCGACAACACGACCCAAGAGTTCAGGGCCGACAGGCACTTCAAGGATACGACCTGTACAGCGAACTTTTTGACCCTCTTGCAGGTTCAAGTAGTCGCCAAGTACCACAGCACCGACTGAATCCTGTTCAAGGTTCAATGCCATGCCGTAGAGGCCGCCTTCAAATTCGATCATCTCACCGTACATGACATCAGCCAGACCGTGAATACGCACGATACCGTCCGATACCATGACAATGGTACCTTCATTACGGGCGGTCGCGCTGGTGTCCAGATCGCCGATACGCTGCTTAATGAGCGCACTGATCTCGGATGGATTCAGTTGTTGCATTGCGCTTTCCTCAATATTTTGAAAGGCCGCTGTCAGCGATTAAGCTGACAGTCGGATTCGCATCTTTTCCAGTTTGCCCAAAGCCGAGTCATCAATCACTTGATCACCTGCCCGAATAATCACGCCAGCAATCAGTTCAGGACGCACGACGACAGTCGCGTTGACTTTTTTACTGTAACGTTTTTCGAGGCGACTGGTCAGCAGCAATTCTTGTGACTGTGTCAGTGGAAAGGCTGACTCAATCGTGACGTCGATTTCGCCTGATTCATGGGCTTTTAGCAAGCCGAACTCGGTCGCAATTGCTGGGATCAATTCTAGGCGATCATTTTCTGCCAGTAGCGACAAAAAGTTTTTGAAAGCGATCGTGTGATTACGCTCTGATAAGTCAGTAATTGCTTTGACTTTATCTTGAGCTTGCAGCGTTGGACGACGCAAGTACTCAATCAGCGCAGAATCACTCATGTACATGGCGAGGTCATCTAAAAACCGCTGCCATACACCAGAATTGCCTTCCGTCGACGCAAAATCAAACGCTGCTTTCGCATAAGGACGAGCCAGTGTTGCAAGTTCAGCCATGAGTTGCCTCGCTTACAGTTCAGTTGCCAGCTTATTCAGCATGGCAGCGTGGGCAGTTTGATCAATGTGCGTTTCGAGAATCTTCTCAGCACCTGCTACTGCCAATGCGGCAACTTGGGCACGGAGTGCTTCACGAGCTTGGTTAATCTCTTGATCAATGGATTCACGAGCCTGTTGGCGAATACGCTCGCCTTCAATTTCGGCTTGTGCACGTGCATCTTCGACGACTTGTGCAGCACGACGATTGGCTTGCTCAATCAGTTGGGCAGCTTGAGCTTTAACAGCAGCAAGTTCTGCTTGAACTTGATCTTGCGCAGAGGCGAGATCAGCACGCGCTTTTTCGGCAGCATTCAGGCCATCCGCAATTTTGCGTTGACGTTCATTGATTGCTGAGATCAGCGGCGGCCAGACGAATTTCATGCAGAACGCGACGAAAATCGCGAACGCAATCGCTTGGCCGATCAGCGTGAGGTTGATATTCATCGCATTCCCTCAGTTGATCCAGTAAGACTTATTGGCCGATAAACGGACGGGCAGCCTCAATGAATGGGTTGGCAAAAATGAAGAACAGGCCGATACCAACACCGATCATTGGAACAGCATCCAACAGACCAGCTACGAGGAACATACGGGTTTGTAGCTGTGGCGCCAATTCTGGTTGACGTGCAACAGCTTCGAGGAAGCGACCACCCAGCAGACCGAAGCCAATCGCAGTACCCAGCGCACCGAAAGCGATCAAAAGAGCAGCGGCGATAGCGGTTAGACCAATCAGATTTTCCATGAAAATTTACCTCAAGAGGTTGGGTTTAAAACAAAAACTGGTTAATAGGCAGTGGAACATGCTCAATCTAAATACAGCGATTGAGCACACACATTCTCAGTGTTTCTCGCTAGCCATTGCCATATAGACAATCGTCAGCATCATAAAGATAAACGCTTGGAGTGGAATGACCAGAATATGGAAGATCGCCCATGGCACAGACAGTGTCCATTGCACCCAGAAGGGGAGGAGCGCGATCAAAATAAAGATCAATTCCGCAGCGTATAGGTTACCGAACAGTCGCAATGCCAGTGATACGGGACGAGCAAAAAATGCCACAAGCTCCAGTACCAAGTTGATTGGAATGAACAAAATTTTGAGGATGATGTTTTTGGGGTTGAAGGGGTTGAGCGCAAGCTCACCGACAAAACCGCCCAGTCCTTTTTCCTTAATACTGTAGAAAATCACCAATATAAACACTGACAAAGCCATACCCAATGTCACGTTTGGATCGGTGGTAGGTACGATTTTGAAGTACACGTGGTGTGGATCAATGCCCAAGGCAGCACCAATCACATTCTGTGCCAGCACAGGAATAAAATCGATTGGAATCAAATCCATCAAGTTCATCAGGAAAATCCAGACGAAAATGGTCAATGCCAATGGTGCAACCAGCTTGGAAGTACCATGATAGGTATCTCGGACACTGCTATCGACGAACTCGATGATCATTTCGATCACGCTTTGAAATTTGCCTGGCACACCTGCGGTGATCCGACGGGCAACTGCCCAAAAAACAAAACAGAACAATAGCCCCAACGAGATTGACCAGAATAGCGAGTCCAAGTGGACAGCGTTAAACCCCATTGCGGTCGCTTCTTCCGCGCTTGCGGCAAGCTTCCAGCCTAATTCTGGGTGATGACCATAGGTCATATTGGTCAAGTGGTGCTTGATGTATTCCGATGAGGAGACAACGTGCTGCTCAGCCATAGCTCACACCTGATTTACGTAAAAATCAAAACAAGACAAGGTCATGGATGTGGCCGACTGGGCGCTACATCTCACATCCTGTCGAAAAATTCTTCCATTTCGTTAACCGTACAACGGGCACGGCCAACAGGGTGTTGCTAGATCGTTCGGTTGATCCATAGTGGATAAACCCACGCCATGAGATGAACCATGGCAAATCCCATCAAAACACTGGCCGCAGAGAGGGGTTGGACACTGCTAAACACCAGCGCAAATCCCAATGTGACCAGTACAAACTTGCCGATCATGCCTCGATAAAAGCCACCAAGGATTGATCGTGAGGCGCGTGCGCCAGAGTGGCGGAAGGCTTGCCATGCAAAATAAGCACTGCCGATCCACCCAATCCCCGCACCAAGTGCCGCGCTTTTGGCGGCAACAGCATCAATAATGATCCACGCCAGCAGTGCGACCACAGGAACCATCAGCAGTTGCAATATGCTGAGGCGTTGTGCCAGACGGCGATCCACCAGCGGTGATGGTTGACTCATCGGCATTTCCAGTTGACGAACGGCGTGTCACATAACCGCTGATTGGCGGTTTTAGGCGGGGTCATTATATGGAGCAAGGGCTGAAGTTGCAAGGTTTTGTCCATAAACGAGTGTGTTTTTGCAAGCATTTGATCTGAATTGTTAATTTGTTTGTCTGACTGACTGACAGCCCGAAATTTGCTGCTGAAGTGTTTGCCAGCCTGCAATAAAATCAGTTGAATGAGTCATGCGCTCATCTAAGGTGACTTGCTGAATTGGTGCAAGGTGTTGCAAAACAGAAGGTTGAGCATGTGCTTCAGCAAACAAACAAGGTTGTTGGCTGGGGCGATTTTGTTTGAGCCATTGAAGTTGCTGCGCTGTGGGAGGCAGTTCGTGATCACGGGTCAGTGCGCCTGCAAATTGCAGTCCCAAGCTTTTTTCGAGGTATTGATAGGCATCATGATACGCCCAGTAGGGCTGTGGTGTGGGTATTTTGGACTGCCGCAACACTTGAATCATGCGTTGGCTAAATTGGCGTGCATTGTTGAGATAGGCTGTCGCATCGCGTGGATATTGTTGGCCGCGAATAGTGGCAATCGCATGAGCCATCCCAATGGCATTATACGGGTCTAGCCATAAATGAGGATCAAGGCTATTCGGCTGTGCTTGACCCTGTAGGCCACGCTGTGGCAAACGCCGAAAGGTAGCCAACTTGGTTAGGGCGATTGCATTGGCCTGATCAGACAACAGAGGGGTGAGCGTGGCTTCATATTCAGGCCCAATCCACAGCACAAAATCGGCTGCTTGAATCAGACGTCGATCTTGTGGTTTAAGCTGTGCGTGATGACCGTCTTGATGGGCTGGAATCAATAGTCTGGGCTGTTCTATGCCTGTCGTCACTGCTTGAGCAATCAAGTACAGTGGTTGCGTACTGGTTACCAATAAGCGTGCATGAGCTGTCTGTTGGCTGATACAGAGCAGGCTGATCAACATGCTCCAGAATAGACGCGACAATAACATAAGGATGATACTCAGGTTTTGGCTACACAACGCATTCACGGTGATGCTGTCCACCAAGGTTGAGGCCAACGCGGTGGACTGTGGGTTTTTGCGGGTGGCATACGGTCAAGCGATAGGGACATGTTACACTATTACATGGTCAAGAGATGAGATGGCCAATCAATCATTTCGCCCAAAGGAGGGCGTTGCTCATGCCCGATGCTTATCCGCAACATCCTGTGCCAGAAGCAGTGCAGATTGAACAGTATTTGTGTCAAGTGGAGCAACACTGTCGTGAAGCAGGTGTACGGTTGACACCGTTACGGCGTGAGGTGTTGGCCTTGATTCTACAGGCCAATAAGCCTGTGGGTGCATATGAGTTGCTGGCCAATATTGGCACAGCAGGCCGTCCTGCCGCACCGCCAACCGTGTATCGCAGTCTAGATTTTTTGATTGAGCATGGTTTTATTCATCGCTTGGCATCAATCAATGCGTATTTATCCTGTTGCCATCCTGCGCATCGACATCAGTCAGTATTTTTGATTTGTACCGAATGTCAGCATACCCAAGAGTTGCCTGTCGGATCACTGGCAGCGCCGTTACGAGAGTTGACCGTACAACAAGGTTTTGTGGTCAAGCAAACCTTGATTGAGCTGAGTGGGCTGTGTCAACGCTGTCAGGGCTTGGCTCCTGTCCATGAGCCATCATCCAGTCATGATCCGAGTTGTTCACATGTCTGAGGCATTACTGACACTAGAGCAGGTGAGTGTGCGGTTTGCGCAGCGCTCGGTGTTGAATCGGGTCGATCTGCGTCTGTATCCAGCTGAAATTGTCAGTTTGATCGGCCCCAATGGAGCGGGTAAATCCACGTTGGCTAAGGTGGTGCTGGGCTTGCAGTCAGTGCAGCACGGTCAACGTCACTTGCGGGCTGGTTTACGGTTGGGTTATGTGCCGCAGCGGGTACATTTGTCGCCAAGTTTGCCAATGCGGGTTTCTGATTTATTTGCATTGTCGCGTCCGACGCGCAGCCAAATGATGCAGGTCGTTGATGAGGTCGGTGTCGGGCATTTGTTGGACAGTGCCATGCAGCAACTGTCAGGTGGTGAGCGGCAACGGGTGTTGTTGGCGCGTGCATTATTGAAACAGCCTGAATTATTGGTGTTGGATGAGCCGATGCAAGGTTTGGATTTTCATTCAGAGGCCGAGCTGTACCAATATGTGCGGGAGCTGCCGCGGCGGCATGGTTGTGCGGTGTTGATGATTTCACATGATTTGCAATGGGTCATGCAAGGAACGCAGCGCGTGGTGTGTTTGAATCAGCATGTTTGTTGTAGTGGCACGCCTGCCCAAGTCCAAAATACACCTGAATATCAGGCGCTATTTGGTAAAGGTCGAGTCTGGTATGAACATCATCATGATCATTGTCAGCATACGGATTTGCATGTGCCTTCACCTGAGCCGAGAGTGTAGTTGATGTTGGATTGGTTCAGTTTATTAGCGCCTGCATGGTTGGCAGGTGCGATTTTGGCCTTGTTGACCGCGCCGTTGGGTTGTTTGATGCTCTGGCGGCGGATGGCGTTTTTTGCTGATACTTTGGCACATGGGACGTTGCTCGGCGTGGGGCTATCTGCATTGTGGATGCTGCCGTATTGGGTGGGTGTGGCATGTACCTCGCTGTTGCTGGTGTCTGTTTTGTGGGTGTTACATGATCGACGGCTGCCGATGGACGCGTTGTTGGCGCTTTGTGCATCGTCGTTATTATGTGCAGGACTGTTGTTGATCAATGGTTTGCCCACGGTTCGCCCTGAGCTGCTGGCGTATTTGTTTGGGGATCTGCTGGCCTTGCGTTGGTTGGATCTACCAGCGTTGCTGGTCGCAACGATGCTGGGTTTAGGTGTTTTGGGCTATTGTTGGCGTGATCAGCTGTTATTGGCTGTCGATGCGGATTTGGCAGCATCTGATGGGGTACGCCCTCGAATGCAGCGTTTGATTTTTATGTTGTTATTGGCGTTGTTTACGGTATTGGCTTTAAAAGCTGTCGGCAGCCTGCTGATGGGGGCGTTATTGGTGATTCCAGCACTGACAGCGCGTTTGTTGGCGCATTCACCACAACGAATGGTGTTGTTGGCATTTGTTTTTGCACAGTTGGGTATCGCAGCAGGTCTGTGGGGCAGTGCATGGCTGAATGTATCGACAGGCCCTGCGATTGTATTAGCGATGGCTATGGCATTTTCGGCGGTGTTTGCATGGCGGCGGCTGGTCAAGACGTCGGTAGGGCGTGCATAGATATTTACGCATAGCATATAAAAAACATTAGGTTGAATCGACTGTTATACGCAATCTACATTGCAGGCCAAGCCGTACTGTTTTAAGGTCAGGCTATCGCCAGCCATAAGAGTAGACCTGATATGCCAGCACAATCTGCTATTTTGCCGTTACCTTCCGCGCATGCGCGTTTTATTGTGTTGAATCAACATCAACTATCCTTGGACACCTTCAAAGAAAAGCTCGCATTAATGTTGGCGCTGCGTGATCATTATTTGACGCAATATCGTGAAGCCAATTTGAGGGTGTCTATCGCCTTTGGTCTTAATTTTTGGCAGAAGCTCTATGAGCATACGCCAGAAGGTTTACATGAGTTACAACCTATTACTACTGGTGCGATGCCGATGCCTGCTAGCCCTGCCGATGTATTGGTGCATATTGCGGCGGAGCGGGCAGATTTGTGTTTTGCACTGTCACAAGCATTGTTGTCAGGTGTCGAAGGTCAGGTACAGGTGTTGGATGAGCGTGCCTGTTTTAAATATCTGGACAGTCGTGATTTGACGGGGTTTATTGATGGGACAGAAAATCCGCAGATCATGGAGGATAGAGCGGAAACAGCGCTGTTAGACTCGTCACATGGTGTATTTGCTGACGGCAGTTTGGTGTTTGCACAGCGTTTTGTACATGACTTGCCAAAATTTAATCGGCTCAAGGTCGATGCACAGGAGCAGGTGTTTGGCCGTAGCAAACTCGAAAGCTTTGAGATGGCTGATGAGGTTAAGCCCAAGAATGCGCATATTGCCCGTGTGGTGGTTGAGGATACACAAGGTGAGGAGCTGGAGATTTTGCGGCACAGCTTGCCATACGGTGATGGCAGTGGCGATCAGGGGTTATTTTTTATTGCCTATAGCAAGGATTTAGATCGGATTGATTTAATGTTGCAACGTATGCATGGCGCGGTCGGGGATGGTTTACATGATCGGCTATTGCATTTTACCACGCCAGTCAATGGGGCTTATTTTTTTGCTCCATCGGTTGCCTTGTTGGCGCAAGTGTTGGCAGTGTAACGAAGCAAGTGGATATTTAGCCTGTTGAAGGCATTCTCATCCAATAATGTGTCGATGAACTCGCAATGCGCTGTTGTAGGGGATATCCATCTAAACAGCGCATTGCTATGTTGCTTTCATATCAACATAGTATGGTTGAGTCTGGATACGGTTTAGCCACGCTTGTACCGCGGGATAAGCAGATAAATCAAAACCGCCTTCATGTGCTACGTGTGTATAGGCGTACAAACTAATATCTGCGGTGCTGAAAGTTTGCCCGATCAAGTATGGTGTCTGTTGAAGTTGCTGGTTCATGACGGTTAGGGCGCGATGCCCACCCGCTTGTTTGGCTTCATATTCAGTGCGACGCGCTTCGGGTAAGCCCAAATACTTTGCAATGAATCGGGCGACTGCAATATAAGGTTCGTGGCTGTACTGCTCAAAAAACTGCCATTGCAGGAGCTTGGCAAATTTGAATGGATCGGTGGGCAATAAGGCAGAGCCTGTGGCCAAATAGTTGATAATCGCATTTGACTCAGCCAAACAGCGGCCGTCATCTAGTTGTAGCAATGGGATTTTACCGAGTGGATTTTTGGCCAAAAAAGCTGTTTGTCGTGTGTCACCTGCCAAAATATCGAGTTGAATCCATTCATGTGGAATCTGCAACAGATGACAGACCAGCTTTACTTTGTAGCAATTACCAGATTGTAGGTCGCCGAATACTTTCATGAGTTTGCCTTGTCTATTGTTGTTCGGCCTAGCCTAAAACTTGACGTGTTAGAGTACAAGTATAAAATCTGAGGCCGAAGAGAATATAACGCCTGAATTGTCTGCATCTGCACGATAGGTTTGCTGCCATTTGGCATGCTTGACGGTTCACATTTAAAAGTGGAAATTTGCTATATTGTTGGGCTTTATTGATCAGCCGATTTGCCCGTTATGAACACTGCGATCCAGACTGCACTTGCCACCGCGCTTGACTCACTGCAACAACAAGGGATTTTGCCTGCTGATTGGCAAGACCGCAGCGTGTTAAACCGTACCAAAGACCGCAGTCATGGTGATTTTGCCAGCAACGTCGCAATGCTGGGTGCAAAGCCTGCTGGTTTAAAACCACGTGAATTGGCCGAAAAAATCCTTGCTGCGCTGCCTCTATCGGGCGAAATCGCCAAAGTCGAGATCGCTGGTGCAGGCTTTATTAATTTCTTTTTAAATGCCGATCAACGTTTTGTGGTACTCGACCAAATCGCGACGCAAGCGGATCAATTTGGTGAGACCCAAGCGCATGCAGGCAAGCGCGTCCAAGTCGAATTTGTCTCAGCCAATCCGACCAGCTCCTTGCACGTTGGACATGGTCGTGGCGCAGCCTATGGCATGACCGTTGCGCGCTTGCTCGAAGCGACGGGCTATCAAGTCGAGCGCGAATACTATGTGAATGATGCGGGTCGGCAGATGGATATTTTGGCGACCAGCACGTTTTTACGCTATCTTGAAATCAACGGTGCGAGCTTTACCTTTCCATCGAATGGCTATCGTGGCGATTATGTGTTTGATATTGCTAAAGTGGTGCAAGATGCACATGGTGCTGATTTTGTGCGTGATATCAACGCGATTTTTGACAATGTGCCTGCCGATGCAGTGTATGGTGAGCCAGACGCGGAAGGCAAAAAGCCCTTGTTATCTGGCGATAAAGAAAAGCATATTGATGGGCTGATTGCCAATACACAGCGTTTACTCGGTGCGGAGGCGTATCAGGTATTTCACCAGACCGCGCTGAATAGCATTTTGAATGATATCAAAGACGATCTGGCTGAGTTTGGTGTGACTTTTGATCAGTGGTTTAGCGAAGCGACCTTGAACAGCAAAATCACCGAAGCCTTAGAAGTCTTGCAAGCCAATGGCCATCTGTATGTCAAAGACGACGGCAATACATGGTTTAAATCGACCGATTTTGGTGATGAAAAAGACCGCGTCGTCAAACGTGCCAACGGCCAAACCACCTATTTTGCGGCAGATATTGCCTATCACCTGAACAAATACCAGCGCGGGCTGGATCAGATTATCGACATCTGGGGCGCTGACCATCATGGCTATATTGCACGGGTCAAAGCTGCGATTGCCGCGATGGGCTATGATCCTGCTAAGCTGACTGTGCTGTTAGTGCAGTTTGTCAGCCTATGGCGTGGCGGTGAGCAGGTGCAAATGTCCTCGCGTTCGGGGCAGTTTGTCGAGTTGCGTGAATTACGCAAAGAAGTCGGCAACGATGCGGCGCGTTTTTATTATGTGATGCGTAAAAGCGAACAGCATATTGATTTTGATCTGGATTTGGCGGTATCACAGGATAAAAACAATGCGGTGTACTATATTCAGTACGCGCATGCGCGGATTTGTCGGATGCTCGAAAAACTGGCCGAGCAGGGTAGGGCATTGGATCGAGTCGCTGGCCGTGCGGCAGTTGAACGATTGGTTGAACCTGTTGAGGTAGAGTTGTTGTCGAAATTGGCGGCCTATCCTGAGATCGTGGCACGGGCGGCCGAGCAATATGAGCCGCATCAATTGGGCAACTACTTAAAAGAGTTGGCGGCATTGTTTCATGGTTGGTACAACGAGCATAAAGTGCTGGGGGATGATGCAGCGCTGATGCAGGCGCGGCTGTTGTTATCAGTTTCTGTACAGCAGGTGGTGAAGAACGGATTATTATTGCTGGGGGTTTCTGCTCCAGAAGTCATGTAATACCAACATCATCGCCCGAAGCGTCTTAGCCTCATGTCAGCAGCAACGAACGCGCGATCACGGGGTCGCGCCTCACCAAGAGGATTATTATCGTGTTTGGTAAAGCGCCAAAACGTGGGGCAGTGAAGCGGCCTCCCCAATCAGAACAACCACTGGTGCCCAATTGGCTGTGGCTGTTGTTTGGTACATTGGTGGGTCTGTCTGTCGCCGTGTTGCTTTTTTTGTGGCAGCCTTGGCGGCCTGCGGAGCGACCAACCGCGGCGGATATTGCCAACCTGCCAGAGCCTGTGGCAGAAGTGGAAGACAAGTCTGCGTATGAATTCTATGATTTATTACCGCAGCAACAAGTTACCCCTGTGCCTGATCAAGAAGTTCCGATTCCTTCAACGGCTGGCGCTGAGCCATTGCCCAGCCCCTTACCAATAACACCTGCACCAGAAGACACTGATTCAGTGATTGCGGCTCAAAATCAAGTGACACCTGATCCATTTGAGGCGAATCCAATTGAGCAAGCTGCGGTCTATTTATTGCAGGTCAACAGCTTTACCAATCCTGATGAGGCAGATCGACAGCGTGCTGAGGTGTTACTGGTAGGGCTATCGGCAGACGTGCGGCAGAGTGTAGATCCTGAAGGCACACGTTGGTACCGTGTGGTCTCAGGCCCTTATCTGACGCGTGATGAAGCAATCAATGCCCAGCGCTTGTTACAAAACAGTGGGATTGCTGCATTGGTGGTGGAGCAGCGTTAGTGCTGAGAGAAAAGAAATCAAAAAAGCCGCTGAGAAATCAGCGGCTTTTTTGTGTTAAAACGGTGTGATTAACGATTGGCTTGAAATTTTGCACCTGCTGCAAAAATCCGCTGGTAAGCGGTTGGCAGCACACGTTGCATCAGGTCAAGTGCCTTAGCATCGTTGCCAATCAGCACACGACGCGCATCACGCTGCACGGCATCCAAGATGACTTTTGCGGCAACTTCGGGTGGTGTACGCAGCAACTTGTCAAAGTTTTTGATGCTCTTTTGTGCATCCATACCGAGCGTTTTGAGGCTATCATTCATGCGGGCTGCTTTGGCGATATTGGTGCGGATACCACCAGGATGGACACAGGTCACGCTCACGCCGCAATTTTGCATATCGAGTTCTTGGCGTAGTGATTCAGTAAAGCCACGCACCGCAAACTTACTGGCGTTGTAGGCGCTTTGGGTTGGCTGTGAAGTTAAGCCAAACAAACTCGAAATATTGACGATATGGCCTTCACCGCTTTGTTTGAGTAGAGGCAAGAACTCTTTGGTGCCATAGACCACCCCCCAGAAGTTGATCCCCATCAGCCATTCAAGTTCATCATAGGACATGCCTTCGACGGTGCTGCCGAGTGCGACCCCTGCATTGTTAAAAATCAGATTGACCTTGCCATGATCTTGCTGGGTTTGTGTTGCCCAAGCGGCCACTTGTTCGCGATTGGCAACGTCCAACACTTGTGTGGTGACTTTGACAGGATAGGCTTTGAGCAGTTGTTGTGTGCTTTCAAGTCCCTGCGTATTGATATCGCTGAGTGACAGATGGCAACCTGCTTTGGCGAGCAGTACTGCCAATTGTTGCCCAATACCTGAGCCTGCACCGGTAATTGCTGCCACTTTGTTGTTAAAGTCTTTCATAAATCCGCCTGATACACACAAAATGATTGAAGTCGCAGGATTAGGTGACGACCTCAACCCGCCTGTTGACTATAGTTACTGACAACACCAATTGTCAATAATGCCGTGAATTTGATTTGCCGTGTTATCATGGCAAAAGTTATAGCGTGAAGCGATGGCAATAAACATCATGACTGATCAGCAAAATTTAGAGCAAGCCAAGGCACATATAACTGCGTGTGTTGAGGATGAGATGGGTCAAGAGGATGCGGTAGCACTCGAAGCCCCAGAAAAAACGGTACGCCGCCGTAATTTTAGAGGCTTGAGTTTGGAGCAGCGGAAGCGTGAGCGTCGCGAGCGTCTGATTAAGGCTGGTTTGCAAGTGTACGGGACACATGGTTTTTTTGCAGTGACGGTGCGTGATGTCTGTGCAGAAGCCAAGCTCACCGAGCGGTATTTTTATGAATCATTCAAAAATAGTGAGCAACTGTTTAAGGTGATTTATTTACAATTGATGGAGCAGCAACAGCAGACGGTCATGACCGCAGTGATGCATGCCGCAGGACGTTCACATGATGAAATGGTTCGTGCAGGGTTGATTGTCTTTTTACGCAGTTTACAAGATGACCCACGCATAGCCAGAATTCTATTTGTCGATGCCGTGTTGGTTAGTGAGTTACATGGTACAACGATTATTGAGGCTGTATCACGGTTTGATCGGATGATTCAGGGGCTTATGTTGTTGATGCTGCCAGACGCACATCGGCATGGCGTACATATGTCGCTCGTATCAACTGGTTTAAATGGGTATGTGACCCATATCGTGATTCGCTGGGTCATGGGTGGCTTTAAAGAACCATTTGATGAAGTGCTGTCAGCGTGTCAGGTGGTTTATGACGCGTTTTTGAACTTGATGGCGCAGCAACATAGCGCAGCAGCGCCAAAAACTGTACCTACTCCACATTAAGGGGATGGTCGCGTTGGTTTTATTTGGGATCATTCGATTCATCGTCGCCATCGTCATCTGTGCCGAGCCCCAGTTTTTTGAGGCGATAGCGTAAGGATCGAAAGCTCATGCCAAGCTTTTTGGCTGCGAGGGTGCGGTTCCAGTGACTGAGTTCGAGCGCTCGCAGAATGATTTGTTTTTCAATCTGTTGAAGGTGGTTTTCAAGTCCTTCCGCAGGTAATTCAATGGCGGTGGGGCGTGCTGCGTTCGGTTCAGGTGCAGTCGTATGCGGTGCTGCCATCGTGTCAGCAGCACGCTGAGTAGGCGGTGGGACAGGCTCGGCTTCTAGCGATAAAATCGGAAAATCATCTAAATCAACAGGCTTTGGCGTTGCGCTAGGACTGAGCTGTAATTGTAGGTGTTCAGGTAGAATGGAATCTGCTTCGCAGAGGGTCAGCGCGCGTTCTAGGGTGTTCTGGAGCTCTCGCACATTGCCAGGAAAATGGTATTGACTGAGTAAATCAGCGGCTTGATCGGACAGGCGTGGTGCGGTCACCCCCCAATCTTGGCAGATTCGACGCAACATATGCTCGGCCAGTAGCAGCACATCGCCTTCACGTTCGCGCAGTGGTGGCAGAGACAGCTCAATCACATTGATTCGATAAAATAAATCCTGCCGAAAGGTGTTTTGCTCGACCATCTGTTGCAGGTTTTTATGGGTGGCGCTTAGCAAGCGTACGTCTACTGCAATCTCTTGTTGTCCGCCAATCGGGCGGATTTTTTTCTCTTGAATCGCACGTAAGAGTTTGACTTGCATACTCAGCGGTAGGTCAGCCACCTCATCCAAAAACAGTGTCCCGCCATTGGCTGACTGAAACAAACCCTTTTTATCTTCCGTTGCACCTGTAAAGCTGCCTTTTTTATGCCCAAAAAACTCGCTTTCCATCAGCTCGGCGGGGATGGCACCACAGTTCACAGGGACAAAGGCTGCTTGGCTGCGTGGCCCGAGGTCGTGAATCAGCGAAGCGACCACTTCTTTGCCTGTACCTGACTCGCCACTAATGTAAACAGGGGCTTGCGAACGTGCCAATTTGTGCAACATGGTACGCAATTGCTGCATCACAGCGGAGTGTCCAATCAATCGCTGTTCGCTCAGCGATTCACCCTGTGGCGTTGCTGTGGCTGAACGGTGAACTTGCAGGGCATGTTCAACCAATTCACGCAAGCGTGGCATGTCAATCGGTTTGCTAACAAAGTCAAAAGCACCTGCCTTGAGTGCTTCAATCGCCAGATCCATACTGCCATAAGCGGTGATCACGGCAACGGGTAGGTCAGGGTATTGGGTGGCCAGATCAGTGACCAGACTCAGGCCACTGCCATCGGGGAGATTCAAATCAGTCAAACAAATGTCAAAGCGATTTTTGGACAGCAGCGCCTTGGCTTCGGCCAGATTTTCGGCCAATAAACTATCAATTCCCATGCGCATCAGCGACAAGCGCATCAGTGTCCGCAGGTCTTCTTCATCATCAACAATTAACGCGAGTTGGCGTGCCACATGATATTCCTTGCAATTTTAAGTGAAATGGCTGTCTTGCGAGATGCTTGATTATGTCGCAGATGGCTGGGCAAATACCACCCGAAAACACGCACCAACGGGCTGAGGCACATGAAATAAACGTGCGCCATGCGCATCGCAAATCGCGCGCGACAAATACAGCCCCAATCCTGTCCCGTTTGGTTCGGTGGTAAAAAATGGTTCAAACAAGGTGCTGCGTGCCTGCTCACTTACCCCCGCGCCATAGTCGATCACATCCAGACTGATCCGTCCTGTTGAATCGGCACTGGCGACGATACGCACGGTGGGTTCAGGATCTGTTTTGCCCCCGTGATGTAAGGCGTTTTGTACGAGATTCACCAAAACCTGTTGGAGTTGCTCGGCATCAAATTGAATGTGCAAGTTTGGCTGGAGCTGTAAATCAAACCGATGTATTTGATCCGAAAACTGTTCCTGTAGCGCTTGGGGTAGCCATTGATCAAGGGCAATCAGTTCAGATTGTGCCCGATTGCGGCGTGAGATTTGCAAGACATCTTCGATAATTCGATTCATCCGCTTGCTCTGCTTGCGGATCATCTGTACCAAGGCAAGGTCTTCAGGTTGGCTTAGGTTGGTTTGTAGCAATTCACTGGCTTGGCTGATGGTTGCCAAAGGATTGCGGATTTCGTGGGCAATACTGGCCGTCAGCCGTCCTAGCGAGGCGAGTTTGAGTTGTTGCGCCTGTTGATTGACACGCTCCAATCCTTCAATCATCAACAGGGTGAGATTGGGAAAATCTACCGTGTGCATGCGAATGAACTGAATCCCCAGCGCTTGTCGCTGTCCTTGGGCGTCTTGTGGCAAAATAAACTGATCTAACCCCTTATGTTCGGTTTGTTGAACTGCGCGTGCCAGCATAGGGCTGAGTGCTGCCAACGGCTGACCTGCACGAAGACGGGGCTGATGCAGCAGTTGTTGTGCTGCATGATTGGTCAATAAGATATGCTGTTGTTGATCCAACACCAATACCCCTGATTGCATCCGCTCCACAATCCGCTGATTGATGGCTTGCAACTGACGGACATGCTGTGCTTGCTTGATGGCCAATCGTTCGACCAAGCGTAGGCGCTGTACCACCTGCCGTGTCAGTAGCGACACCCCCAAAAAACTGACTGCCAGCAAGATTGCACCACTGATGTTGCGCACGTTGGCACTTTCAAATAATGCAAAGAAAAACTGTTGCCACACCACCGTAATCACGGCCAGCAACACCACGACTAATGATCGGCCTGAAGGCAGTAGAATATTGGCAGCGGCCACCACTACCAAGTACAGCATGGACATTTGGAGACTAGGGCCACCATTGGCATACAGCATGATGGACAAGGCCAGTACATCAATCACCAGCATGATCAGAATCTGAAAATACTACAAAGTGCTTGCACTCCTTCTGCTGCTCAAACACCTGGACATATCTAGGTCGGCCTATGAGATATCTGCCGATTCGTTTGAGCCACATCCAAGACTCTTCATGAGGCTTCTGCATACGTCT
>JAYXXU010000243.1:0-13994 GCA_036019135.1 Pseudomonadota bacterium
GAGCATCTGAGGCTATGTTGTGACAGCCACCACAAACTTCAATGCACCCAAAAAAACACCCTGATTGGATCAGGGTGTTTTGATGTGTGACTCGGATCAGTGATTAGCCGTAGGTCAGATCACGTACTTTGCCGCGGAAGACCCAGAATGCAAACAAGCTATACGCAATGATGGTCGGAACGGTAATACTCACCCCGATCAAAATTACATTCAGAGCGGCGGTGGAGCTGGCAGCTTCCCAAGCGGTCAACTGACCAATCACCACATACGGATACATGCTATAGGCCAAGCCCAATGCACCCATCACCAATGCCCCGATCAACAGCGCAAACGGCATCCAGCACAGCGCACCACGTGTATCGGGCATGTTCAGTATCCAACGGAGCGCAATCAGCGCCGAAGCGGTTGCCAATGGGATCGGCAGCAAGCCAATGAATTCAGGCATGCTAAACCAGCGCTCATACACCGCAGGACTGACCCAAGGACTGGCCAGCGAGATCAGAATCATCCCTGCAACCACAGGCCACCATGCCAGTTTTGCCCAAGCAATCGCCTTGTCTTGTAGCTCGCCTTCGGTTTTGATGATCAACCAGCACGCACCGAGCAGGGTGTAGACCGCAGGGACAGCGACTGCGATGGCCACCGCGAATAGCCAGTATGACCAGCCATCCGCAAAACCTGTGACATAGCGCCCCAGCATATACCCTTGCATAGCGGCAGCGAGGGTCGAACCACCAATAAACGCCCAATTCCACCACAGTTGATGATGCTCACGCGCCTTGACCCGAAAGTCAAATGCCACACCACGCACGATCAGCCCCACCAGCATAAACATCACAGGCAGGTACAGCGCCCCGAGAATCAAGCTATTGGCCTTGGGAAAGGCAATCAACAAAATTCCAATCCCCAACACCAGCCACGTTTCGTTGGCATCCCAAAAAGGACCAATCGACGCAATCATTTGATCACGTTCGGTTGGATTGGCGCGGTGCATCAGCATCCCAACCCCAAGGTCAAAACCGTCCAGTACCACATACACAAACATGGTAAAGCCCAGTAGACCCACAAAAATCAACGGTAGCATCTCTGCCCAAGTCATGCTGCACCTCCAGTTTTGCTGTCGTGATTGAGTTTGGCCTCGCTGACATCACCGTCCTCAGCCGCAATCTCCGCCACCGCTTCACCTGAGCCGCGGGGTGGTTTGCTCAATGCCTCAGCAGGATGTTCGGCCATATGCTTAAGGACACTCACATACGCCAACAACAAAAAGCCATACAGCAACAGATACAACACCAATGTGATGCCAATATGTGCAGCGGGGGTTTGGGTGACCACATCAGCGGTACGCACCAGCCCTTGGACAATGAACGGCTGTCGCCCAATCTCGGTCACATACCATCCCGCCAGCACGGCAACCCAACCCGAAAACGTCATACCTGCTAGGGTATACAGCAACGGTTTGGGTAGTTTTTGGGCATTGCCATTGGCTTTACGGAAGCGCCAGTAGCCATACCAACTGACCAACAGCATCAACATACCGACCCCAACCATGATCCTAAAGCCAAAGAACAGTGGCGCAACGGGAGGATGCTCATCAAAATCATTCAACCCTTTGATTTCACCATCCATCTCGTGGGTCAGAATCAAGGCTGCACCACTGGGAATACTGATCTCAAAATGATTGGTACGTTGGGTTTCATCAGGAATCCCAAACAGCACCAACGGCGTGCCTTTTTCGGTTTCCCAAGCAGCTTCCATCGCAGCGACTTTGGCAGGTTGATGCTCTAGCGTGTTTAGGCCATGCAGATCCCCAACAAAAATCTGAATTGGGATGAGCACCGCTGCCAGAATCAAACCAAATTTCATTACCTTATCAGTGGCTGCTGTGGCAACCCCTTTAATGACCTGCCAAGCAGACAGACCACACAGCAAGAAGGCCACAGTCAGACCAGAAGCCAACATCATATGCGCAAAGCGATAAGGAAATGAGGGATTAAAAATCACCTCAGCCCAACTGGTGACATGAAAAATTCCATCGGCATCAATCGAGTAGCCTTGAGGAGTTTGCATCCAAGAGTTGAGTGCCAAAATCCAGAACGCTGATAAGGTCGTCCCAAACGCCACCATAAAGGCAGAGAATAAATGTACCCGATTGCTGACGCGATCATGCCCAAATAACATGATCCCCAAAAAAGCCGCCTCTAAAAAAAACGCAGTTAATACTTCATAACCCAGCAAAGGGCCTGAAATATTACCTGTGGTTTCCATAAAACCTGGCCAATTGGTGCCAAACTGAAAGCTCATGGTCACGCCACTGACCACGCCCATCGCAAAGGTCAGTGCAAAGACCTTTGTCCAAAACCGATATGCACTCAGCCATTCCTGCTGACGGGTTCGAATCCATCGAAATCGAAAGAACACTAACACCCAAGCCAATGCCATCGTAATGGCTGGAAACAGGATGTGAAAACTGATGTTCACCGCAAATTGAATGCGACTTAGAATCAGCGGATCCATGACGGAGTCCTCGTGGTGGATAAAAAAATCAGTTCGATGATCGAAGGGATTTAGCATAACAAATGACACTATATTTTTCAGTAGAATGATGGGGTTTAAAACATTTTTTTTGCAGCATTCAGATTATTTTTTATCGAAATACCAACCGATTTATTCGGGTTTTTTGGATTTAAAATTGCAGATTAATTTCCTGCTTTAGGGATAGGGCATGATGTTTTTGATTGGTTTTTGAACAGCGTGATTGTGTTGTAGCAACACTGTTATCTTGAATGGCAATGATGATCAATATGGCGTCGTCATCGCTTGTTCATCAAACTGTCGTGAGAGCGTCAACTGTGCTTGGCATGCTGTCAGCATGAAAAAACCAATAGGTGAACCAATGACTGCGCTGATGCCAAGACATGTACCACATGATGGTGGCGGGCTAAGGATCACGCTAGTCACCGAAACATGGCCGCCCGAAATCAATGGGGTTGCTCATTCTGTTTTTCAGTTGGCACAAGGCTTGCGTTTGCAAGGTCATCATTTGTGTCTGATCCGTCCTACGCAACAGCGTCACACGGCACAATCTCCTGCCCACGAGGAGCTGTTGGTGCGCGGGTTTGCGATTCCGCGTTATCCAGAATTGCAGTTCGGCGCGCCTGCTTATGCACGGATCAAGGCTAAACTGGCCGAATATCAGCCTGATATCGTCCATGTGGTCACCGAAGGCCCGTTGGGATTGGCGGCGGTCTATGCAGCACGCGCGTTAAATATTCCTGTATCGAGTGGGTTTCATTCACCGTTTCATGAGTTTAGTCGCTTCTTTGGTTTGGGCATATTTTTGACCCCGATCATGTCGTATTTACGATTTTTTCATAATCGTACCGATGTGACCTGTGTCCCCAGTGAAAAAACCCGCGCGCAGCTAGCGCATGTTGGCATTCGAGATTTGGTGGTGGTGGGGCGTGGAGTGAATACCAAGCAGTTTCATCCAAGTCACCGTTCAGATGCCTTGCGTGAGCAATGGGGTGTATCTGCCAGTTCGACTGTGATGTTGTATGTTGGGCGGCTGTCGCCCGAAAAAAATATTGATTTGGTGGTGGCAGCCTTTCGGGAGCTGCGACTGAATCAACCAATGCGGGAGATCAAGCTGGTCTTGGTCGGAGATGGTCCTGATCGGTCACGTCTCGAAAAGCTTGCACCCGATGCGATTTTTGCAGGAATGCAAACAGGCGCAGACTTAGGTCAGCACTATGCCAGTGCAGATGTGTTTGTCTTTGCCAGTCAGGTGGAGACATTTGGCAACGTGGTGTTAGAGGCGATGGCCAGTGGATTGCCAGTATTGGCATTTGATGATGCATGTGCAGGTCAAGTGGTACAGCCTGAGCAAAGCGGTTGGTTGTGTGCGTTGCAGCAGGATCAGATTTTTGTCCACATGGCAGGACGGCTGCCCAAACAAAACCGCCTCAAGGAAATGGGCGAGCAAGCGCAGCAGGACGTACAGCGAATGAGCTGGCATCATCCTGTGCTGCAATTGGAACAGGCGTTTGATCTGGCCAAACAGAACCAACAACAACGCCGACCGAACAAGGAGCTTACACAAAAAACACAACAACAATCCTCAGTGAAGGAGACATTATCATGAATCATCGTTTACAAATCGCGTTACATCGCGTGCAGCTTTGGGATCTCGATTGGTGTATCCGCCTCAATCGCTATTCGACCCGTCGGTTTATTTTGCAGCCATTTAAGCTAATCAGTCGATTGGGGGATGGTTGGGCATGGTATGCGCTGTTGGCAGGAATATTGGTTTGGTCTGGATGGGTGGTTTTACCTTATCTGATTCAGACGTTGCTGACCAGTGCAGTAGGTTTGGGGCTATATAAGTTGCTCAAGCACAAGACTGTGCGCCCCAGACCGTATCAAGTCTTGCAGGCGGTGCGCTTGGGAGAGCGGCCATTAGATCATTTTAGCTTTCCATCAGGTCATACCTTGCATGCGGTATTATTTACCATGATGTTGGGTGCGTTGCAGCCTGTGCTGTTGTATTTGATGGTGCCGTTTATGCTGTTGGTCGCGCTATCACGGGTGATTTTGGGATTACATTACCCCACTGATGTGATGGCAGGTGCGGCACTCGGAGCAGGCTTGGCGCAATTATCCATGAATATTTGGTAGTTGCACAGTTGGTATATTAAAAGCCCGATATCTAAAAATAACCAAAGGTTTTAATTCTGGCTCGAATCATGGGGCTGTCCAATAAGTCTAATAATCTTTCGGCTAATTCAGTTTGTGTGCTATTGGTTGGGATGGCCGCAATCATTTCAATATAATGTTGGTAAATCGCTTGATATTGATCGGTCGATTGCATCATACCAATCATGGTAAAGGCACAGTCTACTTGTTGGGACTTGGCCAAACGCCACGCATGCAAGGAATGCTCGGCATAGATGGTTTCAATCGCGGCTGGAATGCGCACACTACGCTGTATCAGTTGTCCAACGGGTGAGTCGGTGCGTGATGCGGCAATCTTGCGGATATTGGGATCATTTAAGGTGTCTTGTAGGCGCACACGCAGGCGGACTGCGGGGTTGGGACACCACAGCACGACGGAGCTACGGGCGATATGTCGAATACTCTCAGCAATGATCATCCCAGATGCGCTTAGTTGATCAAGCTGTACGGATTTTCCCGTGACAATCAGATCAAATTGGGCACTGCCATCGGCCAAATCTGCATATAACGGCGCAACGGGCAGACGATTCATGACAATCGGATAGTTGAGCTGCTGACTTAGTGTAGGGATTAAACTGGCAAATGCGGGTGAGAATCCACCTGATACCGCAACGGTCAGTGGATGTGGTTGCGCTGAAGCGGCGGCAGTTAGTGGGAGCGATATCATACCAAGGATGACCAAGGCAAGGCGTACGGATTTGATCATTCGATAGGCTCTATCACAGTGTCTAGCGCCAGATCAGACATCCGTAGAGACGACAGTCATGGCGAGTTTGGTTAAATCTAACATGGTTTTTGTCGATAAAATATCTATTTTAAACGATGTCCTTAATTATAAAAAAAGGACATGTTTATTATTTCAATGGGATTATATCTTGACCAGCGTTTGAGTGGCTAGTGTGATCAGCAGATTAGTTTTTAAGTGAGTAGTTTACTGTCACCACAACGCGTGCGATTTTATCAATCGTGCTGGTGTCGTATTCACCGCCGTACTCGCTTTCATCGGTCGAAAGTGGTGCGCGAATCTGGAAGATGCCTTGTGACGCGGATTGCATCGTACCAACGGTGATGCCGCCGCTCTTGGCAAACTCAACGGCACGATCATGCGCGTTTTGGGTGGCTTCACCAATCAAGGACAGTTTGATTTGCTCAAGATTGCTGACCAGATATTGTGTTTCGCCATTGGAGACGCTGTAGCCTTTTTGAATCAGTTGTTCAATGCGTTGATTCAGTTGGCTGGGGATGTTGACATCAGATAAGACAATACCGATTTTGCGGCGCAGATGGTAGCCAATTAATGCCCCTTCATAGCCATTGTCCAAGCGCTGATAGATTGGCTCAGCGTTCCAATCAGCCAGTTGGAGGTCTTTGCGATCAATCAAGTTGCTGGCGGTTAGGCTGTTGATCACGGTCTCAACGTTTTTTTGTAGGTTAGGAATGCCGCTCGCAATGCTGTCACTGCGTACGGTGACATAAGTGGTCCATTGGGCTTTGTCTGCTTTGATGGGTTTTTCGGCAGTGCCTTTGACGGTGATTTTATCGCGGGCGGCAGCGACTTGTTGCGCGCCATGACTGAGGATGGCGCTTGCGGCAATCACCCCAAGAGATAAGCTCGCGCCAAGCACGATAGCTGGCAGCAAGTAGCGGTTTGATTTGCTCGATTCGTTCATGCCAGATGCACCTAAAAAAGGTATGGTAGGGGGTAGTATTGATATTGATGAGTGAATCAGGAAGCGTCCTACCATGCAAGGTCAACATTCGATTGCGACACAAAATTCTACACGCGAATCTTTTGCCGTTTTGGCAGCGCAATATCCAGTATTTGAGTCCAATGCGCTAGCACAGACGTTATTGGCCAGTGATTATGCAGCGCAGGTATTGGCCATTCAGACCGAGGCGCTGATTGCGGCATATCAGCGTGGGGATTTTGCGCAGGCGTGGTCGTTTGATCAGATCCAGCAGCAGGTACAGACCGTGTTGGCAACGGCGTCGACTGAAGCCGCATGGATGCAGGCACTGCGACAGTTGCGGCAGCGCTTGATGTTTCGCTGGATTTGGCGCGATGCCAACCAGTTGACAGATGTGGTGCAGATGACGCGCGAGTTATCGGATTTTGCGGATATCAGTATTCAGGCTGCGGTGGCGTACGCACGGCAGCCATTGATTGAAAAATACGGTGAACCGATTGGTGCAGATGGTCAGTGTCAGGCGCTGATTGTGATCGGCATGGGCAAACTTGGGGCACAAGAGCTGAACCTGTCGAGCGATATTGATTTGATCTTTGCCTTTGATGAGGCAGGTGAAACCAATGGCAAGCGCTGTATTGAAGTTCAACAATTCATGATCTATTGGGGGCAGGCGGTGATTCGCCTGTTAGACCAGAACACGCCTGATGGGTTTGTGTGGCGAGTCGATATGCGGCTGCGACCTTGGGGTGATGGCAGTGCATTGGCACTGAGTCATGCTGCATTGGAACGCTATCTCGAAAAACATGGCCGTGAGTGGGAGCGTTATGCATGGATCAAGGCGCGGCTGATTACGGGTGGTCGTGCGGGTGAGCAGTTGTTGGCGATGACACGGCCATTTGTATTTAGGCGCTATGTGGATTATTCAGCCTTTGCGGCAATGCGTGACATGAAAAGCATGATTGCGCGTGAGGTGATGCGGCGCAATTTGCAAGATGATGTCAAGCTTGGCTCAGGCGGTATTCGAGAAATTGAGTTTATTGTTCAGGCTTTTCAGTTGATCCAAGGTGGTGCGCGGCGTGAGCTGCGTGGTGTGCATTGCCTACAGATGCTCAGTTGTCTGGGTGAGCTGAATATGCTGCCGATGGATCAGGTCGTGCAATTGCGGGCGGCGTATGTGTTTTTGCGTCGGTTAGAGCATGCGATTCAAGCGATGCATGACCAGCAAACTCAGCAACTGCCACAAGATCCAGTGATACAACAGCGGATTGCATGGGCGATGGGGTTGGCGGACTGGCAGGTTTTGGTGCAGGTGCTGGAGCAGCACCGTGAGGTGGTGCGGCATGGATTTGCTGAGGTGATTGCTGATCGTTGTCCTGATGAGGATGGCCTAGAGGCAGAACAGTTAGAGCCACGGTTGTTAGCACGTCTAGATGCCGCAGCGCAGCAGCAGTTGGAGGCGTTATGGAGTCCCAAGCAACTGGCCAAACTGCCCGAACAAGCCGTACAGCGGTTGCGTCGGGTGTGGCCGCATTTGTTACAGGCGTTATTGCGTTTGGATGACCCACAAAATGCACTGTTACGGCTATTGCCGTTATTGGAAAAGGTATTGCGCCGTTCGGTGTATTTGGTGATGTTGATCGAAAATACAGGCGCGTTATTTCGATTGGTCAAAATGCTGGCTGCGAGTCCTTGGATCAGTGCGGAATTGGTGCGTTATCCCGTGTTGTTGGATGAGTTTATGAGTGCCGATCTCAATCACTTGCCGACACGAGCGGATTTGGCGGATCGACTGCGACAGCAGTTATTGCGGATCGAACGTGATGACATTGAAGGGCAGATGCGTGAGTTGCGGTTGTTTAAAAAAAGCGAGGTGTTGGCGGTTGCAGCCAGTGATGTGCTGGCCGAGCGTCCCTTGATGAAAGTATCCGATGCCTTAACTGATATTGCTGAGGTGGTGTTGGATGCGGCGCTAAATTTGGCGTTGGGCGCAATGGTCGAGCGACATGGTTTGCCCATCCGTATCGATGGCACGCGTGCGACGATGGATGCCCCTGCTTTTGCAGTGGTGGGCTATGGCAAGCTGGGCGGTATTGAGTTGGGCTATAGCTCTGATCTGGATATTGTGTTTTTGCATGATGTCGATGAGCAATCCGATACCGATGGGGGCAAGCCAATCAGTGGCATGGAGTTTTGTACTCGTCTGGCACAAAAAGTCATGACCCTGTTGACTACCCAAACCTTAGATGGTCGTGCCTACGAAATCGACACGCGGCTACGCCCATCTGGTCATGCAGGCATGTTGGTGGTCAGTCTAAAGTCTTTTGCGCAGTATCAGCTCAAAGGAGCATGGCTGTGGGAGCATCAAGCGCTCGTGCGTGCTAGAGGGGCATGTGGTGGACAACGCGTGTTGGCTGCGTTTGATCAGATTCGGCGTGAAATTCTGACCCTACCACGAGATGAAGCAGTGGTGCGCGAAGAGGTGCGCAATATGCGCCAAAAAATGAAAGACCACTTGGGCAGCAGCAAGACCCAGCGTGATGCAGGGATTTTTCACCTCAAGCATGATGCTGGAGGTATCGTTGATATTGAATTTATGGCACAGTATGGCGTTCTGGCGTGGAGTGCGGCGAACCCTGATTTGGCTCGCTACTCGGACAATGTGCGTTTATTAGACGATTTGGCGACTGCTGGACGCTTATCCCGCGCCGATGCAGATGTGCTGACCGACGCTTACTTGCGCGAACGTGCAGAAACCCACCGCTTAGCCCTCGCTCAGCAACCCCTGACGGTCGAAGCAGGCGCGTGGCATGATACCCGCAAAACGGTGTATGACCTGTGGACACGGCTGATTGATCCAACTGCAATTGCGTTGGACGACTGATTTTTTTTAATGCTTAGAATTTTGTGGAGAACATGCTGTGATCAGTATGGCGGATCGAGATGGTTTAATTTGGTTTGATGGTCAACTGGTAGATTGGCGGGATGCAAAAGTCCATGTCCTGACCCACACCTTGCACTATGGTATGGGCGTGTTTGAGGGCGTGCGAGCATATGAGACTGAGCAAGGGACAGCGATTTTTCGGTTACAAGAGCATACGCAGCGGCTGTTAAACTCGGCCAAAATCTTTCAAATGAATGTGCCATTTGATGCGCAGACTTTGATGGATGCACAGTGTGCAGTCGTGCGTGAAAATAACCTCACTTCAGGTTATCTGCGTCCAATCATCTGGATTGGTTCAGAAAAAATGGGGATTGCCGCCAAAAACAACAAGATTCATGTGGCGATTGCAGCATGGCCTTGGGGTGCATATCTTGGTGAAGATGGTATGACCAAAGGCATTCGGGTCAAAACTTCATCGTTTACCCATCATCAGCCGAACATCACCATGTGTAAGGCCAAAGCAGTTGGCAACTATCCTGTGTCGATTTTGGCGCATCAAGAAGTGGCCACCAATGGCTATGATGAAGCCATGCTACTGGATCCACATGGGTTTGTGTGTCAGGGTGCGGGCGAGAACGTATTTTTGGTTAAAAATGGCGAGTTACACACCCCAGAATTGGGCGGTGGTGGGCTAGATGGGATTACCCGTCAGACCGTGATTCAGTTTGCCAAAGATCTCGGCATCCCTGTTATTGAGCGTCGGATTACGCGCGATGAGTTTTATATTGCCGAAGAAGCGTTCTTTACGGGTACAGCCGCAGAAGTGACTCCGATTCGTGAATACGATGATCGTCCGATTGGCACGGGTGTGCGTGGTGAGCTGACCGCTAAGCTACAACAACTGTTCTTTGATACCGTGCAAGGCAAAAATGAACAGTATCGTCATTGGTTGACTCCAGTCGCCCCGTAACCGATAGACTCAGAACAAGGCGCACAAGTTGCGCCTTTTCTATGAGCCAAAACCACCCGTTCGCTGTGTTACAGTCGAGATGTGAGGGATCAAGAGTATATGTTAATGACCAGATTGCAGCGACAACCTTGGCTCGGTAAGTCATGAATATCTGGTGGTTGACCGATGGTAAAGCAGGACATGTGGCACAGGCCAGTGGGCTGTTTGCGGCGTTAGCGCGCCGCGCCGTCACCTGCACTGTGGTCGAAATCAGTGTTGATCAGGGGTTAGTTGCGACATGGCAGGTCTATGCTACGCAATCCTCGCATGTTGCGCCCGATCTATTGATTGGTGTTGGGCATCGTACCCATTGGCAACTGCTGTTGTTAAAACAAGCCTATCCACAAGCCAAAACTTTGGTGCTGATGCGTCCGAGTTTGCCGCTGCGTTGGTTTGATTTGGCGATGATTCCCGCCCATGATCAGCCTAAGCCCTCAGAGAAGGTCTTGGTCACACAAGGCGTATTAAATCCGATACGTAATCAACACCTACATCGTAAGGGTCAGCATGTAATCCTGATAGGCGGTGCATCAAAACGACATGGTTGGGATTCTGCACAGTTGCTGCAACAACTGACGGAGTTAACTCATCATCTGGCTGGCCAAGCGTTGACATTGAGTACCTCTCGCCGCACGCCGCCTGAATGGATTCAATCTGCTGATTTTCAAGCCCTGACTGCTGCAATTACGGTCTATACTGCGGCGCAAACTAACCAAGACTGGTTATTTGAGCAACTACAACAAGCGGAGACAGTCTGGGTCACTGAGGATAGTGTCTCTATGCTGTACGAGGCATGGACGGCGGGTTGTCAGATTGGGCTGCTGGAGATGCCACGACGCTTAAATGATCGGATTACCATTGCGATTGATGACTTGATTGCACAGCGTGTGGTCACGCCATTGGCGGATTATCGGGCGGGTCAAGCGTTGAGCCTGCCACCTATGTTGGCTGAAGCGGATCGTGCGGCTGATTGGTTATTGCAGCAATTCATCCCAAGATACGCATCGTCAGATCGGGAGTCATCAGATGGGTCACAGCACTGATAGGCCTGTTATTCTGGTATTGACTGATGGTCGGGCAGGGCATGTCAGCAAAACCCAAGGCATGTTATTGTTGTTGGCGCAGCTCGCACCTTATGCCGATCATCGCGTGCAGTGGTGGTCGATTCGGCAGCCGCAGGCATGGCAGCGCCGCCTATCACGTGGGTTATTACGGTTGGGACTGATGCCATATTGGTGCTTGCGCTGGTATGTGCCCACTGATGTTGAATGGCCAAAACAGGTCAGTGTGGTGGTCTCAACAGGTGGTGATACCTTGGTGCCCAATGTCTTATTAAGTCAGTTGTTTCAATGCCAAAACTTGGTGTCTAGCGCTTTGCGTGGAATTCCTACGCGATATTTTTCGGTGGTTTTTAGTGCTGATATCAGTCAGCTTGCTCCACCTTATTTATGCACTCCCATTGCTCCCACCAAAATGCAGTTTGCGCAAGATACAGGTCGTGGCTTGTCTGCCCGCCAGCGCTTAGGATTGTGTGTTGATCGTCCTATACTGACCCTGTTGATCGGAGCGGATACTCGAGATTGTCCAGCCGCGACGATTGATCAACTCATTCATATGATAGATTGGTTTCGACGGCACACCCAGTGTCAGGTGTTGTTGACCACCTCACGCCGTACCCCCATCAGCGAGGAGCAGGCATTGCAGCAGCAGTTGTTATTCGAAGCTGATGATCAGTGCTGTTGGGTGGCACAGGGGCAACAGTGTCATGTTGAGGACTATATTGATGCGGCTGATTGGGTGATCTGTACTCAAGAGTCCGAATCGATGCTGTCAGAAGTGATCAGTGTGGGGCGGCCGTTAATTGTGCCGCAGCAAGATCCCATCCGTAATCAAAGCCATGCGCAACGCCTCATGCAATGGGAGCAGCGCGGATGGCTATGGCGTGGGACGGCCGAGCAACTCAACCAACTGGATGTGAAGCGCCTACCCAAAGGCAATCGTCAGGATATTGGCCTACAAATGGTGGCGAGTTTGGCAGATTATCTGGCAAAGGTTGAATAGCGGTCTGCTACAATGCCGCATCCAACTGAGCCTGATGATGCACTGTGCATCAATAGATCCCGAGAGGTCAGCGTGAAGCCTTCTGTCGATACGAATATCGTGTTATGCATGAAATGGGGCACCAAATACGGTGCTGAGTATGTCAATCGACTGTATAACATGGTCAATCGTCACACCACTGTGCCTTTTAAAATGGTCTGTTTGACCGATGACAGTACGGGAATTGATCCAGCCGTGCAGTGCATGCCGATTCCGCCGCTGGCTTTGCCTGCAGGTAGTCCAGAGCGTGGTTGGAACAAGCTGTCAACATTTGAGCCTGATTTGTATGGGTTACAGGGGAATGCGCTATTTTTAGATATTGATATTGTGATCATCGACAATATTGATTGCCTGTTTGAATATGAAGGTGATTTTCTGATTATTCATGATTGGAAGCGGCCTTGGCGGATCACTGGCAATAGCTCGGTATATCGGTTTAGGCTGGGTGCTTTTCCAGATTTGATGCCATATTTTCGTGCTAATTTTGATGATATCCGCAAAAAATTCCGCAATGAGCAAGCCTACCTCTCATGGTATGTGAATGAGCAAGGCAAGCTGAGCTATTGGCCAGAAGATTGGTGTAAAAGCTACAAATATCATTGTCTCAGACCGATTCCGTTTGCCTATTGGCAACCGCCGATTAAACCCGAGAAAGCCAAAATCATTGTCTTTCATGGCGAAATCAACCCGCCAGATGCGATCAATGGTGGTGGTGGCAAGTGGTATCGGCATGTGTTGCCGTCGCAATGGATTAAAGACGAGTGGCAGTAACCAGCATGTTTGATCACACTAGCCCCGCGCTCAACCAACAGCCCAGACCCTATCGCCTCAGTGTGGTAATGATGGTCAAAAACGAGGCCAAAAATCTCGCGATCACACTACCAGCACTACACGGCTGGATTGATGAGTTGATCGTGTTGGACTCTGGCAGTACTGATCAGAGTCAGCAGTTGGTGGAGCAGGCGGGTGGTCAGTGGTATGTCAATACAGACTGGCAGGGTTTTGGGATTCAACGGCAACGGGCGCAAGCCTATGCGACAGGTGATTGGATTTTGGCACTCGATGCCGATGAAGAAATCACTCCAAAACTGCGTGATAGTATTTTACAGGCGATTCAGCAACCGCCTGCCAATACTATCTATGGTATGAAGCGAGTCGATTGTATTTTTGGCCATAAGATTGACAATCCGTATTGGCCATTGAAAGCGCATTGGCGATTGTATCCTAAGTCATTTGAATATAACGCCAATACCGTACATGAGTCAGTCGAGCTACACGATGCGCAGACCATTGCATTACAGGGTTACGCGCTACACCATACTGCCGATACGCCGCTATTTTGGTTGGATAAACGTTTAGCCTACGCTAAAACTTGGGCGCAAGAACGTTACGCCAAAGGCAGAACCACCTCAATCGGTGGGGTACTAGGTCACGCAGTTTGGGCGTTTTTTAAGCAATATTTGCTCGACGGTCGTTTTTTAATGGGGCGTTATGGTTTTGTTTACGTCATGTTGTTCGTGCAATATACCTTTAATAAGTATGCGATTTTGTACGATTTAACCCAAAACCCTATTCAAGATCC
>JAYXXU010000244.1:0-8672 GCA_036019135.1 Pseudomonadota bacterium
TTTTCTGATCAGATTTCAGTCGGGCATGGTGTGTGTGTTCAGTTGGCCGAGGTCGTCAAACAGATGAATCGTGGGCATGTCGGTGCACATGCGTCACACGACCACGCCGAACACACGCTGCACCTGATGCATGAGTCAATGGACTTGATGGACTCACAGGTTCATCACGGACATGAACACGCACACAAAACAAACGATAATCATAAAAAACAGCTAGTTAATCAAGATCACCTGACCCCACCTAGCACTGCACCACCTAGCACTGCACCACCTAGCACAAACACAATCGATCATCATGCGATAGACACTGCGCAATGTGGATTTTGTCTGCTGTTAGGGCATTCGGTACTGCCACCTGTGCCAGAAGCGCAGTTGCAAGCCGTTGCATTTTTTGATTTGGCTCAGGCAGTTTTTTCAAATAATACAAATCAAGCTATCAGCTCATTGCGCGGTTTGATTCCACAAAGCCGTGCGCCACCTATTTTCCTCTAATTAATTTTATTCATTTCTTTTGGTTTTATTTTTTAATACTGAATATTAATTGGTAGGTTCTTACTTGCCTTTTAATACTTAATCTTCGAGGATTTTAATATGTTGAATCGCTCAAAAAATGCTTTTCAAACAACCGTACTGGCCGCAAGCGTTGCGTTACTCGCAGGTTGTGGGGGTTCTGACGACAGCACAACAGCACCCGTAGCAACTGCAAAAACGCAACCTGTTCAAATTGAGTTTGTGGCGATGGCTGGTGACCTCCGCATTAACTGTGGTGACACGATCACCAATCTAGGCACGACCAACACCTCTGCAAAACTGCGCGATCTTCGTTTTTATGCATCTGATATCCATTTGATTGATGCAAATGACAAAGAAGTACCTGTCACGCTCAGCAGTAACGAGTGGCAACGTGATGGCGTGGTGCTGATCGATCTAGAAGATGGTGCAGATATCTGTAACACTCAAGGCACTGCTAAAATCAATGCCAAGATCGTCGGGACTGTACCCGCAGGAACGTATACAGGCGTGGGGTATACCGTTGGTGTGCCACTGTCTCAGAACCATAGTGACTGGAGTGCGCAAGCTGCACCGCTAGATATTCAGGCGATGGCATGGTCATGGCAATCAGGTCGTAAATTCCTGAAAATAGAAATCAATCCAACAACTGGTGTGATTCGTCCAGCCAAGACCAACACAGACGGCACCTCAACACCTGAAATTACCCAAAGTACGTTCAACATTCATCTCGGTTCAACTGGTTGTGCGGGTACGAATCCAGCAGCGGGACAAGTGGATACATGTGAACGACCAAACCGAATGGCCTATCACTCACACAGCTTTAACGCCAACACACAACGTATTGCGGTAGATGTCAAAGGCTTGTTGGTAGACAGTAACATCAACCAAGACCTCAGTGGTCCGTTCGGCTGTATGGCTGGTGCAACCGACCCTGAATGTGTGGCGATTTTTGACCAGCTCAAGATTGATCTGACTACGGGGCAGCCAATTGACAGCGGGCATGGTCAAGGCTTGTTTAAAGTTGTGCCAAAATCTGGTGCACTGGCAACCGACGGCACGGCAACCACTGCACCAACCACTGATGCTGAGCAACATAATCACAGTTAGTCGCGTCTTTCATACGTAAGGAAATCATGTGATGCAACGTGACGATGAGACAAATCGGGTGACAATACGAAAACTGTCTAGATTGACTCGACTCACGCTGCTCGGTCTGACAGGGCTACTCGCCCTGTCTGGCTGTGGCGGTAGTGAAACTCGTGTGCAAGATGCCAATCCGAGCAACGCGGCGTGGCAGTGGCATTTGCCAGAATTCTTTCCCGTGCCACGCGTGCCAGAAAGCAATCCAATGACATTTGAAAAAGTCGAGCTTGGTCGGCATTTATTTTATGACCGTAGATTATCAGGTAATGGCACACAATCCTGTGCCAGTTGCCACCAACCGAGCAAAGCCTTTACGGATGGTCGGGCATTGGCAGTTGGATCTACTGGCGAGGTACATCCGCGCAATAGCCAGAGCCTGATTAATGTGGTGTATAGCCCAACCTTAACATGGGCAAACCCGTCATTATTGACTTTAGAAAAACAGATGGAAGTGCCGTTGTTTGCCGATCATCCGATTGAACTCGGACTGACCGATGCTAATTTGCCGCAAGTAATCGGTCGTTTGCAGGCAGATCCGATTTATGCACCCTTGTTTCAACAAGCGTTTCCGAATGACGCACAGCCGTTTCAAATCCAAAACATCATCGCAGCGATTGCCAGCTTTCAGCGCAGTCTGATCAGTGCAAACAGCAAGTTTGATCGGATGCAACGGCAGGAAGTGCAACTCAGCGCCAGTGAAAAACGTGGTATGGATTTGTTTTTTGGTGAAAAAGCCGAATGCTTCCACTGTCATGGCAGTTTTAACTTCAACAACCAAGTGGTGCATGCGGGCAGTCGGTTTGTCGAAACCACCTTTCACAATACCGGCCTGTATAACCTCGATGGCAAGGGGGCGTATCCAACGGATAATCGTGGCGTGTTTGAGCTGACCGAACGCTTGTCCGATATGGGTAAATTTCGTGCGCCAAGCCTGCGCAATGTCGAACTGACCGCACCGTATAACCATGATGGCAGTGTGACGACCCTAGAAGATGTGGTTGCCAACTATGCTGCGGGTGGCCGCCTGATCACCGAAGGCGCATTGGCAGGTGATGGCCGCACCAATCCTCATTTAGATGATCTGATTGTACAGATTGATCTGTCCCAAGCTGAGCAAGCCGATATTGTGGCGTTTTTAAAGGCGTTAACCGATGACACGATTGCAACCAATCCGCGCTTTGCCAATCCTTTTGCCAGCACTGCTGTTCAGCCAGCTGTCACAAGCCCATCAGCCCGTTGAAAAGACTGCTACTCAAGACAGTCTGCAAGCGCTTGTGCAACTGGATATTCGTCGTCTGAATATCGATTCAGCAACCAGTGCTAGTCTACCGCTGGCAGGAATCGCGCCGTTACGGCAGGACGAGTGGCTGTATGGGCGGTCTGGTTTTGGGGTGCGCGGTCGTGGCACGCTATATCAGCAGCAATTTGATGCTGAGGCGTCTTGGGCATATAGCGATCAAGAGCAAAAGCTACTGGCTGATCATCTTCGGCTCGGATGGCAGATCCATCCACAGTGGCGAATTGATCTGGGTCGGATGAATCCCCTGCCCGCCGAACAGCCCGCCGCTTGGCCTGTCGCTGACTTGCTGATGCAGGGCTTGCTTGGCGATGATCATTGGCATGCAGATGGCGCGATGCTGCAATACGGCTCGATTGCACAACGTCTGCGTGTGGGGGCGTTTCGTGCGCCTGCCTATCGTGGTGGACAAGGCCAAGATACTGCCAATGTCGCGCTGTGGTCGCTCGGCGCAAACACGACTTATCGAGATGCCAACATCAGTGCAGGGCTACTGCATGTACCTGATCTGATTCGGGAGTCAACCCGCGATAACAGCGACGTACCTCTGCCACATACCCACGATACCGATATTTCGGCTTGTGGTCGCAGCCTGACCTGTGTCGATGGCAACGCCAATCTAGTTTGGCTGGGTAGTCGCTGGCAGCCCACTGAGTCTGCGTTGTCGGTGGCGGGCTATGCGATGTGGCGACAGGAACGCGGTGTACTCAATGGCGTGAACGGACTGGTGAATTATCAGGGTAACTTATATGGTGGTCTGATCGATGTTGGTTATACATGGACTGATCGCTTGAGCACAACCTTACGCGCTGAAACGCTGACCATTCAGCATGAGATAAAAGGATTAAATGCGCGAGTGGTCGCCCGTGATGCGGGGCTACTAGACAACGATGTGACCCCAAAGCGCTTCGGTGTATTGTTGAGTTATGCACTGCCAGTGATGGCACAGCAACGGCTGACGATGAATGCTGCGTTGATCGAAGATCAAACCCGAGCAGAGTCGGAGCTGATCAGTAGTATTGGGCTGGTGTGGCGGGCTGAGCCGACACTCTGGCCGCGTTAACATCAGCAGACATCAACTCCATATAACAATACCCGTCATGGCTGGCGGGTATTGCACACAACGTCAGTTAGGCTTTTTTGACCACTGAAGATTTGAGTTTCATTGCGCCGATCCCGTCTAACTTGCAATCAATGTCATGTCCATCGCTCGCATCGGGCAGTAACCGAATACTTTTGGCCTTCGTCCCCACCTTGATCACCAATGAAGAGCCTTTGACTTTAAGATCTTTGATCACCGTCACACTATCGCCATCTTGCAGGATATTACCAACCGCGTCTTTGATGATGACTGCATCATCATCGGTTATGCTAGCATCGCTTGACCATTCATGGCTGCATTCTGGACAAATATACAGCGCTCCATCTTGGTAGGTATATTCACAGTTGCATTTTGGGCAGTTGGGTAAGTCAGACATCATTCAATCCTTAACAGGCAAATCCCATACAAAGCATATGGGATTAAAACCTGATGATGACAGATTGAATGCAGCGCTGTCTATTCAGCCTCGCAATCTCAATCAAACATCTAGCGTTTCGGCAGGAATCCGCACCCAGCCTTCCATGATGATACGGGCGCTGCGGCTCATGATGGCTTTTTTAACCGTCCATTCGCCATCAACCAAGACAGCTTCTGCACCGACTCGCAATGTCCCTGATGGATGCCCAAAACGCACTGCGGTTCGCTCACCACCACCCGCAGCCAGATTGACCAACGTCCCCGTCACGGCTGCTGCCGTTCCAATCGCCACTGCTGCTGTGCCCATCATGGCGTGGTGCAATTTGCCCATCGATAAGGCGCGTACCAATAGATCCACGTCATCTGCTTGCACTGTTTTGCCACTCGAAGATACGTAATCTTTTGGAGGCGAGACAAAAGCGATTTTTGGGGTATGTTGACGGGTTAATGCTTCTTCAGCCGTTTTAATTAAGCCCATGCGTAATGCGCCTGCGACTCGGATTTTTTCAAACTTGGCCAACGCTGCCGCATCGCCATTGATCACGTCTTGTAGCTCTGTGCCGCTGTAACCGATGTCTGCGGCATTGACGAACACGGTTGGAATCCCTGCGGTAATCATAGTGGCTTTGAATGTGCCAACCTCTGGTACGACCAGATCATCGATCAGATTGCCTGTTGGAAACATCGACGCGGCCTCACCGTCTTCTCCCTCATCGGCAGGATCTAAAAACTCCAGCACGATTTCAGCCGCCGGAAAAGTCACGCCGTCGAGTTCAAAATCACCCAATTCTTGCACTTGGCCATTGCTGACGGGCACATGCGCGATGATGGTTTTGTTGATATTGGCTTGCCAAATCCGCACCACACACACGCCGCTTTCGGGAATACGCTCGGCATCGACCAACCCTGCATGAATCGCAAATGCACCCGCAGCCGTGGACAGGTTGCCGCAGTTACCGCTCCAATCCACAAAAGCCTTATCAATCGAGACTTGGCCGTACAGATAATCGACATCGTGTTCAGGCTGGCTGCTTTTGGACAAAATCACGCATTTGCTGGTGCTGGAGGTCGCGCCACCCATGCCATCGATATGCTTAGCATAGGCATCAGGACTACCAATCACTCGCATAAACAGTTGATCACGCGCTTGGCCTGCGACTTGGCAACTCTCGGGTAGGTCGGTCAGTTTAAAAAATACGCCTTTGCTGGTGCCACCACGCATATAGGTGGCGGGAATTTTGATTTGGGTCTGCGCGCTCATGTTAATCCTGTTCGGGAGTGTGTGAATGTGGCTGATTATAGCGATTCTAACGATGGGGTTATAGGCGTGACGTCATTCGCTGCTATCATGCAGCGGTTTGATGCTGTGGTTGCGTGTTGTGTCTGTTGTCTCACCTGTCCGCCAGTCGATTGTGACTGGACTTGCCTTACTCACCCTGTCTGCGTTGTTATTTGCCAGTATGGGCGTGCTGATTCGGCTCGCTTCCGATACAGTCGACAATCCAACGGTGGTATTTTTTAGGAATCTCACTGGACTATTAATTTTATTGCCTTTTTTTGCGATCAAAGGCATACACCATCTTAAAACCGAAAAGATCTGGATGCACACATGGCGCGCACTAGTCGGCCTGCTGGCGATGTATGGTTTTTTTTATGCAATTGCCCACCTCAAGCTGAGCAATGCGATGGTATTTACTTACTCCTCACCGATCTTTATCCCTTTGGTGGCATGGCTCTTTCTCAAAGAGAAAATGACTGAATTGATGTGGGTCGCGGCAGGCATTGGTCTGATCGGGGTGATTTTAGTCGCCAAACCTGATCAGGGGGTATTCAATCTGCTCTCGCTGATTGGCCTGAGTTCAAGTTTTTTGGCAGCGATGGCGTTTGTCACCGTGCGTGCCATGACCAGCACTGAGCCAGCCAGTCGGATTGTGTTTTATTTTTGCCTGATTTCGACCGTGATCTCAGCGATTCCAATGTTTTGGCTCTGGCGACCCTATCAATCCCAAGAACTATTGTTATTGGCTGGAGCAGGTACACTCGCCACCATTAGTCAGTTGTGCCTCTCCACAGCCTATCGTTTTGCACCTGCGGGTCAAATCGGACCTGCCAATTATATGGCGATTATTTTTGCAGGATTCTGGGCGGCACTATTGTGGCAAGAATATCCTGACCTGACCAGCCTGTTGGGCATGGGGGTAATTTTAATCGCCTTGATTCTGTGTATGCCGCAGTTTCAGCGTCGCACCGCGCGCACAAGTGCCCCAATCGCTGAGCCTGATCCGCCATTGTAAGCATGCCCTCAGCAGCCAAACGCCAATCCTGACTATAAGACAGCCCATATAGGGATCGGCGTATAACTTGCTTCATTTCCTCTGACTGATTCCGTATCTACAAGAGGTCTACGATGATTCGCTTATATACACCGCGCTTGGCACTGGCCGTAGGTTTGGGGCTATTCCTGACAGGATGCACGACGCTCGCCCCAACACCAGCCACACAGGCAGCCCAGCAAAAACCTGTCCAACATTGCTTGAGCGACTGTCAGTCTCGACTGGCAATTATGGCTGCATTTGGTCAAGAAGCCGATCTGCTCTTGGCACAGACCACCAATAAAAAAACTTTAACCATCAATGGTAAAACCTTTACCACAGGCACACTCAAAGGCGCGCCCATCGTCTTGGTGCTGAGTGGGATCGGCATGACCAATGCGGTGATGACCACACAGATGCTGTTCGATCACTTCAATGTGTCAGGGCTGATTTTTAGTGGCATTGCAGGAGGAATGAAACCCAGCCTCAATGTCGGTGATGTGGTGGTCGCGCGACACTGGGCTGCACCAAATGAAATCTACCACGCCAATGACAACACCCTGCCTGCACCATGTGGGGTCGCAGGGGATTTGGCTTGTCTAGGGCTCAAGCTTATGCCCAATCTCCCACCTTATGGGGATGGCATGTTTTTACGCGAAACCAATGTGATCAATGCTAACAATGCTCAAAACATTGCCCTCATGGATCGGGTATCTGGTCACGCGATTGCTTATGGTGAAATGCGGGCGGACTTCCCTGTCGATCCCAACATGCTCAACACCGCAGCCAGTTTAAAATCAAGCATAGAAGCCGAACTTGAGCCAATTTGTAGTGCGCCTGAGCGCTGCTACCAACCCCAAATTATCATGGGCAATCGTGGCATTGCATCAGGCTCTTTCCTTGCCAATGCCCAATATCGGGACTATCTGGCAAAACATCTGGATGCCGATGCCGTCGATATGGAGACAAGTGGGGTTGCACATGTGGCCTATGCCAACCAAATCCCATTTATTGCCTTTCGTAGTCTATCTGATCTGGCAGGTGCGGATCATGACCCGAATGTTGGGGCATTTTTTGCCTCAGGTGTTGCACAACGTAATGCCGCCAAACTCACCATGGCCTTTATTGAGCAATGGATCAAAACCCCATAATGCCGAACCAAAACCACACCATCACTGGATTCAGTTGAGAAAAATCATGTTTAAACCCCTAATCTTGACCAGTATCTTACTGGGTATCACATCTCCAGCCTTGGCCACAGAAGCACCGCCTGACACTCTCTGGCTTAATACCTATCTTTACTATGGCGTTGATCAACGTGGAGGGCCTTACAAGTTTGATGATGCCTATCTCGAAGTTGAATTTGGTGGACGTAAAGGCATCTTGGATCTGTATGGCTATATTGATGTTAAAAATGTGTTAAGTAGCACCAGCATCTCTGATGTCGATAAAAACGAGCAGCTCTTTATTGACATTGAACCTCGCCTGTCGATTGATCGCATGTTGAATAAAGACCTCTCAATTGGCGCGATCAAAGAATGGTTTGTGGCATTTGACTATTATTATGCTGATCATCCGAGCAGTAGCGGCCTAAATGTACTGTGGTCAGGCATTGGTACCAACACCGAAGTCCCTTGGCTCGGGACAGTTGGCCTCAATGCATATGCCCGTTATATTGATAAAAATTATGGCGCTTCTCATGAAGGTCAATGGGATGGCTATGTAGCACATCTCAACTGGTTTAAGCCGATTAAATTTTTTGGCAAAGATCGCTTTTTGGCCTTTCAGGGCTATGCGGATTATGAGTTTGGCTCAGATATGCCCGCCAAAGGTGATCCGTTTGAGCAAATCTATCGTACCAAAGACTCGTTTCAAAGCTATCTGGGTC
>JAYXXU010000245.1:0-33165 GCA_036019135.1 Pseudomonadota bacterium
TGCGGATGATTTGTTGGGTAAGATTTTTGGGTCGTTTTGTATCGGAAAGTAATAAAAAAAATGTGTGATGTTCAGTAGTGTTCAATAAGCACCAGAGATGGTGCTTTTTATTTTTAAAATCAATTTAAAACATGAGTTTACGTTAATGATGGTTTGCCGTTACGTTCAGCTATGTTCAATAGGTTCAGTTGGTGATATGCTTTTTTTAGTCTCCAAATAGTCGTGGAGGTGAATTTTTTGATAAAAACTGCTGGGTGACTAAGATATGGCTGCTTCTGGTGAATCGACACGCAGGGTGTTTGGGACTGATCGGGAGTTGCTTGCCTTCAAGCCAGAGGGTCAGCGATACACGGCAAAAGATAAGGTCAGTAAAGGGCTGTTCTTAGAGGTTAATCCGTCAGGGGTTAAGTCTTGGCACTACCGCTACTCTTTAAACGGGAAGCAAGATCGTTTGGTCTTGGGGCATTATCCAGAGATCACGCTTAAAGATGCCCGAAACATGCGGGACGATGCTGCTGCTTGTGTGGCGAAAGGTGTGTCACCCAAGGCGGATAAAACCGACAAAAAAAAGATGAGTTTTTATGATTACGGTGAGATGTACTATCACGAGGTGGTTTGTAGTGATCGGGCTGATCCCCGCAGCATGCGAGCGTATTTAGTCAAGGATATTTATCCGATACTCGGTCATCTTGCAATGAGCGATATCACGGTAGAGGATGTGCGCAAGACCATTTGGCGTAAAAAAGAACAGGGATACGATGCAGCAGCCAAAGAGGTCAGGGGATTGTTAAAACGCATGTTTGATTATGCGACGACATTAGGTATCGTCCCTTTTAATCTTGTGTTGTCGATTCCGTCAAGGCATGTATTTAAGGCAGTCTCGCGTGATCGTGTACTCAGCACCGAGGAGATTAAACACTATTACACGGCATTATTTACCTCTAGGATTCATCGGCCTCGTAAGCTGGGCTTGTTACTGTCACTCCTCACCTTAGTACGCAAAACGGAGCTAAACAGCGCAAAGTGGGAGGATGTCGATTTAGAAAATCGCTTATGGCAGATTCCCGTGACCAAAAATACTACTGGCGGTAAAAACAGCCGTCCTATGCTGGTTTATATGTCCACGCAGGTAGTTGAAATTTTCAAAGAGCTAAAAATCATTTCTGGTGACAGCGCATATGTGTTTAATGGACGCATCCCAAACCAGCCAATTGCCCACAATGTCTTAAATTATGCGCAAAAGCAGGCGCTATCCCTGACTGAGATTCCACACTTTACGATTCACGACCTGCGTCGTACAGCCAGTACCCATCTGCATGAACAAGGGTTTCATAGCGATGCGATTGAGGCGTGTCTAAATCACGCGAAGGTCGGCGTGCGTGGCACTTACAACAAAGCGATTTATCAAAATATTAGGATCGACATCATGCAAAAGTGGAGTGATTTCGTGTTTTCCACGATTTATGAGCCGAATCTGGTCTTTTTTAAGCAGCACAGTGGTGTAGACATCTAATCCTTTGTAATAAATTGTAAGTAAGGCAGTGAGCTACACAGGGAAAAAAGTGGTGTCTACTTTTAAAAAGTAGAGTCGTGTGGAGTTGTATGGAGTCGTGTGGACACTAGGAGCTACGAAAATATAGTTTTAAAAACAGTTTGTTATGGCCTATACACTTCAACGAGTGCTAGTGCAATCAACAAAATCTGTTGCTAGAATCCAGAAAGCAAAAGGCCAGTCTCGCGGCAAACGGACTGGCCTTGGGTGGATACCGAGGTATCCGTTTTTAAACCACCATGAGAGACATTTCTGAGGTCGAAGATGTTAGCAGTCTAAAAACGTGTGCGTTTTTGCAAGGGAAGCGCCGAGTGTGTAGTGGCACAGACAGCGATACCCAAACAAATACTAGCGACCACTGATCACTGAGTAAAGCCTTTTTATACGACTTTTAGGAGTTGTAGGGGGAAGTATTGTTGAAGCAGCAGCCTGCTACTTCAAGAGTCCAACCCTCCAAACCGATTCAGTGTGTGACACACGTTATTTTAGATCACGAGCATTTTTTACTTTTAGATGTGTCATGGCTCTTATTGAGAGTGTTAGCCATGAATACCCCATCGTCTGAAGTCACTGGTTTAGATCAGTTACCACATAATCGCCTGATTCGTCGGAAGCAGGTTCAGCAATCGACTGGATTGTCGGCATCATCCATTTATCAACTGATGGCAGACAACAGTTTTCCGCAGTCCGTGCAACTGTCCGAGCGCCGTGTTGCATGGGTTGAGCAAGAGATTATTGATTGGATTGAGCAGCGTATTCGTCAGCGCCAGCAAGGAGGTGCATGATGAAACAGGATACTGTTCAATTGCATATACGCCAGCAGCATGATCAATCCACCGATCATCCAAGCTTTGCCGAGGTATGGCAAGACAGCAGCGTGCTACCAACCGATCATCCACAAACCACATGGTCTGACAATACGATTCGTTTAGCCCCAGCAGGCTTATCCATCGGTGAAGTGGATTTGTCTAGCTGTCTGGTCTACTGCTTGTTTGATCGGTACGGTGAGCCATCAGGGTTGTATTTTTACGATCACGCCGACCGTCGGAGACAGATTGTTGTGGGACAAGGCTGTTGGCGGCCAGTCCACACGATTCCAGTCGCTGCGACAGTTTGGATCACTGAGCAGATTGAAACAGCGGCAAGCATCGCGTCGATTGGCTTTCATGCAATGGCGTATATCAGGCCAGACCGAATGCAAGCGCAGATTGAAGCATGGCAAGGGATTGGTTATGCGTTGAAGCTGGTTGTGCCGCCACACCAACGCAATTTACCGCGTAAGTTTGAGGACATCGTTGTACCTGTGATGGATTTGCCATGCTGGGGTGATGATCCTGACCAGATTAAGGCCATGCTCGGTCATGGCGAAATCTCAGCACAGCATGCTCAGCAGCATCGTACAGAGTGGCCGCAGCCCATCGCTTACCTGCCCGACCAGCCAGCGGCATTGCCTTACCCACTGCATATGTTGCCGCCGATTGCACGTGAAGCAGCGCAGGCGATTGCCGAGTACGCACAAGCACACGAAGCACTTGCCGCTCAATGTGTCTTGGGCGTGCTGACGTATATCGGTCAGGATGCCGTTAATGCTCCCGCTGTAAACAATCCTCACGGTATGCCAGCCAGCTTGTTTATTTTGACTGAGGGGGAAAGTGGCTGTCGGAAAACAGGCTGTCAGGAGTTGTCTGACGTTGTGTTGATGGAGGTTGAGCGGCACAAGATGGAGCTGTACCAAACGGAGCTATCTGCTTATCAAGCGTTGCCTCGCAAGGAAAAAGAGCAGACAACCCCGCCAACCAATCCGAAAACCCTTTTTAAGGACACCACGATTGAGCCTGTGATTGGCGCACTCCTGCATAACGGTGTGCATAGCGTCATGCTATCAACGGATGAGGCAGGCCAGTTTTTTGGTGGTTACTCGTTACAGTCAGATAGTAGCCACGCGGTCATGGGGACTCTGACCTCGCTGTACAGTCGTGGCATTGTCGAGCGTTCGCGTTCAGCGTCCAACTTAGACGCATCAGGGATTGGCTTTGATAAACGTCTAGCGATCAATCTACTTGGACAGCGTGAGGTGTTACAGCCAGCACTGACCAATCCTGTAATGCGTGGTCAGGGCTTACTGCCTAGATTTTTGTTGGCATCAGTGCCAAGTCTGGCAGGCACTCGACTTTTAGACTACGACGCGCCTAAGCAGCAAGCCTATGACGATCCGCGTTTACAGCGTTATTGGACGCGTTGCCGTGAGCTGATTGGCTATCGTGCAGACGGATTACCCGAAGCACTTGGACAGTCGCCAGAGTCGCGCCACATCATGCCCATGAACGGGTCGGCTGAAAAGCTGTGGTACGCGTTTTATAACCAAATCGAAGAGTTGCAGGCAGCAGGACAGGCATTTGATCAACTGAGACCGTTTGCAGGTCGTGCAGGAGAGAATGCTCGGCGAGTTGCCACGATATTGGCTTACTTTGAGCAGTTGCCCGAAATCACCGAGGAGATCATGGCGGCGGCCTGCGAGATTGTGCGTTATTCGTTGTATGAGTGGAAACGCTATACGGACAGTCCTGATTCGGATGTTTATCTGACAGCGGTCAGTCGGCTAGAGCGTTGGATGATCGAAAAAGCAGTCTCTGGTCAGATTGAGCGCAGTCTTGTGTTAAAGGATCAGCCTCTACGGTTGATCCGCAAAGGTGGCTCACGACAGCTTGATAATGCGCTTGCACTTTTGGAGGATCATCATCGTATCCAGCAAACCAAGCAAGGGCGTAAATCGGTCATCTTGATTAACCCGCAGTTGTTGTAGCGGGTGGCGTGCAAACTGTGCGAATTGTGCGAAGATTCAGATATTTTTCAATGGATTCAATATCTTGTTTATTCGCACAAAATTTAAGGGTTGTGCGAATTGTGCGAAGATTGGCTCAGTGAATTTTCGCACACTTTCGCACACGTATAAAAAAATGTGCGAATGAATATCTCTATGTTTTTAAAGTCTAATTTCTGAGTTTTCGCACAATTCGCACAATTCGCACAGGTTTAGACGTGAGATGTTCGTGGGGCATATCTTCAAAGGAGTTTTGTGATGGTAAAGCCTATCGTCGCAGGCGTACAGGTGATCAAGCACGGTCATCAGCCTATGTTTGCGGTCGTGCCTTATCAGCAGTGGCAGCATATGTATCAGGGTTTGATTTTTTTGACTGCTAAAAATCTATCTATACCGACAGCGGTGGTCAGTAAGGTATTCAGGCATCAGATTACGCCAATCCGCGCTTGGCGCGAGTATTTGGGCATGACGCAGCAGGCAGTGGCAGATGCACTGGGGATCTCGCAGGCGGCGTATTCACAGCTTGAGCGTCGCGTTTCCCATCAGGTTGGGACACTGGTGCAGGTGGCGCAGGTGTTGGGGTTGACGGTGCAGCAGATCGACTGGTAGCCACTGTTTTGAAGAAATTATCAGGTGTTTATAAGGCTTTGTTTGATCTGCACCAAGTGTTTGAAGTTTATTGTGTTTCAGGATGGTTTTGTTGGGCATGTCTATTTTGTGAATTAAACCTCATGGCGCTATGTTTGAATGCGGCTAGTATAAGGTGTTTATTTTGGTCGTGTGAGGGCTGATCCATGCAGTTTGAGGGGCGTACCTATCTGTCTTTGCAGCAAGCCTGTGACTACTGCAAGCTGAGCGTTGAGCAGGTGTTTTCACGGTTTACTGCGGAAGTGTTGGTTTGGTATCGGGGTGATGTACTGCTTCACGAAGACGCTGAGCAGTACCACACGGTAGAGGGAATGTTTTGGATTGATAGTCACGAGCAGAATGATGACAGCTTTGCGTTGATCGGCGATTTGCTCATGGGTCGGCTTGAAGTGGATCAGCTTGAGGTGGTGCGCTTGTTACCACACTACATGAAAAAAAACGCTGAGATGTTTGCAGGGACACGGAGATATGACGTTGCATATTCAGCGGTCTGGGTCTCCAACCAGTCGCTTCCAGAGAGCTTACTCCTCAAACCATCGACAACGGTTTATTTTTGGCAGGGTATGCTGGACGAGTGGCTGGAGCGGCAAGGTTTTCAGTCGCCGACCGACCAGTCTTCTTATCCAGTCGATGTACTGTTTCCCAAGCATTCGAAGCCTGTGGATCAGCCTAACCCGTCAAGTGAATCATCAACAATAAACATACAGGCACAAGCTACACCCGTCTCAAAAGTCTTAAAGCCCAAGATTATGGAGCTACCCGCAACAGGCTTGGTCAGCATCCATGACTTAACCAATAGCCCAGCTCAACCTGCGCGTTTTAGCAAAGATGGTAAAACCCTCATCAAAAAGGCTCAGCCTGAGCGTCGTGGGGTTTTAAAGTTTAGTGAGTCAAACCTGCATAAAATGGTTAGAGAGGGACTATTTCCAAAACCACGAAAGATAGGTCAACTGAGTCACTGGGATGTGGATGAGGTGCGTGAGTGGATGCGCCAGCGTCCTATTAAAAATGCCAAGCCAAAACCCGCCTCGGATCAAGCTACATAAAGATTTAACAGTGTGCCTAAACTCTGGCATAGTAGCCCGCGACTTGAGCGCCTGTGCGCTTGTTTTGATGTGACGCGTAACCCTGACAGGATGTGATATGTCTGAAGAACAACTTCGCCAGCTCCAGCGCCAGCTTTGGAACATTGCGGATACTTTACGTGGCAAGATGAATGCCGATGAGTTTCGGGATTACATTCTGGGCTTTATTTTTTATAAGTATTTGTCTGAAAAAATCGTGACTTTTGCCAATGCGATTTTGGAAAGTGACGGGATTGAGTATTTAAAACTAGACGCAAAGCAGCCTGATCATGCCGATATTATTGAGGCGGTGCGCGAGAATGCCGTGACCGATCTCGGCTATTTTTTGCCGCCTCAAGAGCTATTTCATGCGATTGCTGACCGTTGCCGCGATGGCTTTGAGGGCAAAGGCTTTATTTTGGAAGACCTCGGTCAGATCCTGCGCAACATTGAGCAAAGCACGCTCGGCACAGAATCCGCCGATGATTTTAGTCATTTGTTTGAAGATTTAGACCTGACTTCGTCCAAGCTCGGCAATAACGAAAAAGCCAAAAATGAGCTGGTGGCGCGGGTGCTGTTGCATTTGGATGCCATTCCGTTTGATTTGTCACAAAGCAACGCCGATGTGTTGGGTGATGCCTACGAGTATCTGATTGGTGAGTTTGCCAGTGGCGCGGGCAAGAAGGCGGGTGAGTTTTATACCCCACAAGCGGTTTCGACGCTGTTGGCGAAGCTGGTGACGCTGAACAATCGCAATCTACGCCATGTGTATGATCCGACGTGTGGGTCGGGGTCGTTGTTGTTGCGGGTCAAGCGTGAGGCGGCGCGGGTCGGGAAGATTTACGGTCAGGAGATGAACCGCACCACGTATAACTTGGCGCGGATGAACATGATTTTGCACGATGTGCATTATGCTGATTTTGATATTCGCCAAGAAGACACGTTAGAGCATCCGCAGCATCGTGAGCTACGCTTTGATGCGATTGTCGCCAATCCACCGTTTAGCGCGAAATGGAGCGCCAATCCGCTGCATTTGGCCGATGATCGCTTTAGTCAGTACGGACGGCTTGCGCCGAGTTCCAAGGCGGATATGGCCTTTGTGCAGCATATGCTGTACCAGCTTGCGGATGATGGCACGATGGCGGTGGTATTGCCGCATGGGGTGTTATTTCGTGGTGCGGCTGAGGGGCATATTCGGCAGTATTTGATTGAAAAGCTGAATTGTATTGATGCGGTGATTGGTTTGCCTGCCAATATTTTTTATGGCACGAGTATTCCGACGTGTGTATTGGTACTCAAAAAATGCCGTAAGCAAGGCGATAACATGGTGTTTATTGATGCCAGTAACGACTTTGAGAAGGAGAAGACGCAGCACAAGCTGAAGCCTGAGCATTTGGCGAAGATTATTAATACTTATCGGGCGCGTCAGTCGGTGGATAAGTATTGTGCGGTGGTGGATCTCGAGCAGGTGCAGGCCAATGAATACAATCTGAACATTCCGCGTTATGTGGATACCTTCGAGGCGGAGGAGTTGCTGGATCTTGCGGCGATTGCGGCGGAGATTCGGCAGATTGAGGCGGCTGAGGTGGGGACTCGGGCGGGGATTGCGGCGTTTTGTGCGGAGCTTGGGATTGATGCGCCGTTTGTGGTGGAGGGCAAGTGATGCGTGTGCCGAAGCTACGGTTTAAGGAGTTTGAAGGGGATTGGGAAACTCATCCTGTCGGTAGTGTTTGTGATTTTATTGTACCCGCAAGAAATAAGCCGAAAGATTTTGATGGGAGTATTCCTTGGATAACCATACCTGATATAGAGCAAAATCAGCGAGTCTATACGTCTAAAAGTGGTTTAAATATTACTAAAGATGAAGCGCTCAGAACTGGTTCAAAAATTGTTCCAATAAATGCAGTGATTATTTCTTGCGTTGGCGATCTAGGATTGGTGGCCATATCAGGAAAAGAGATGGTTTTAAATCAACAATTACATGCTTTTATTCCGAAGAAAAAGATTTTTTATCAGTTTTTGGTTTATGAGCTAACAAATAAAAAAGAGTTTATGGAAAAGGTTGCAACAAAAACCTCAGTGTTGTATATGAATAAAGAAAACTGCAACTCAATTCCCGTATGTTATCCTTCAATTCCCGAACAAACCAAAATCGCCAATTTCCTCACCACGATTGACGACTATATCAACCAACTGACCCGTAAGCACGCACTGCTCACCCAGTACAAAAAAGCCGCAATGCAGCAGATTTTTAGCCAGCAGTTGCGCTTTAAAGATGAAAATGGGGAGGCTTTTGCAGATTGGGAGGAAACGAAATTAGGTGAAATTACCTCTAAGATCGGGAGTGGCAGCACACCACGAGGAGGACAAGAGGTTTATCAGAAGCACGGAGTATTATTCATCAGAAGCCAAAATGTTAATGATGGAAAGTTGCTCTTGAATGATATTGTTTATATATCTGAAAAAATTAACAACCAGATGCAAGGTAGTGTTGTAGAGCCTAATGATATATTACTGAATATAACAGGTGCATCTATTGGTCGGAGCTGTGTTGTGCCTTCAGATTTTAAAGTTGGTAATGTAAATCAGCATGTATGTATTATACGGCTGACTAAAAATCATAATCCAGTTTTCATTCACACTTTTCTCAGCTCAGATGATGGACAAAAAAAAATATTTAGCCACCAAGTCGGCAGTGGTCGAGAAGGTTTGAATTTTCAAGCTATTAGAAGCTTTAAGTTTTATGCACCATCTTTTCCAGAACAAATCAAAATCGCCAACTTCCTGACCCAACTCGACCAGCAGCTTGACCAACTCCAGCAGCAAATCGACAAAGTGAAGCAATACAAACAAGGTCTGCTCCAACAGATGTTTGTCTAGGAGGATACATGAGCAAAAACCTCAGCCAATCGCGCATAGACCGCCAGAACATTCTCAACAATAACGAAGCCCTGCCCGCCATCCGCCAACACATCGGCCTGCAAGGTATGGCCTTTGAGGATGATTATTGGTTTACTGTTGCCCAAACGGCTGATTTTTTTGAAGTCGATAAGCGCACCATCCAACGCTATCTTGTCAGTTTTGAAGAAGAACTCACCCACAACGGCTATACCGTGCTTAAAGGCGAAAAGCTCAGACAATTCAAACAGATGTTTGGTGATATGATCTATGCCGACCTTGATTCTGACGATTCACAGAGCGACATTGATGTCACTCTGTCAGAAAAAAATAGATAACAAACAAAAACTTAATCGTCTGAAAAGTCTGGGCGTGTTTAACTTTCGCGCATTTTTAAACCTTGCCATGCTACTCACGGAGAGCGAACAAGCCCAACACATGCGCAGTCGGATGCTGGATATTGTGCTTGACCTATTCCATCAAAAAATGGGTGGCAGTACCAAATATATCAACCAACGTGATGAAGATTTTTTACATGCAACATTAAAAGAACCGCAATACCGCAAAACCTTCACCCAAGCGCTCAACGATTATCTGGATATGGGGAATTATAAATATGCGGTTTATACAGATAAAATCTATCAAGCGATTTTTTTAGAAAAAGCAAAAGAATACAAAAAAATCCTAGAACTGAGCGCCAAAGATAAAATCAGAGATACCATGTATGCCGAAATTTTGACACTGGTATCGTCTTTTGAGATGGGACTCGCCCATGAAATGAAAAAATACTGTGAAGCCCAGCAGTGCCAAAAAATGAAACCCAAAGAACTCAACGCACTATTTGACGAATTTGCGGCGCATCCGATGTGGCAACCTCAAATCGAAATGGCGCGTAAACAAATGGCAAGCCGTGACTATGGACTGCGCCAAGTGATCCATGACAACCTCGAAGACTATATCAGCAGCTTGAGCAGCGATGAATTTAAACGTTTCTTGGGAGAAGGCAGTAAAACTATTCAAGAACGGATAGATGAGCATATTGACGTGTTCAAACGCCTAAAAGATCGTTAGGTGTCAATCATGGCCTATTATTATTTGCAACTGGATGAAGTGATTAACCTGCATGACTATGCGATTGAGCAGTCTGGTGGATTACACGGCACAAAAGATATTGGCATGATCGAAAGTATTTTAGATCATATCCAAAATGATGATTACTACCCTGATTTGATCGACAAACTCTATCATCTATTTTTTGCCATCAATAAGAGCCACGCGTTTAACGACGGCAACAAAAGAGCATCCATCACTGTATCAGCGTACTTCTTGGAGATTAACGGGTTCGGGGTATTAGTGAGTGGCTTTATCGGCGAGTTTGAAAACATTGCAGTCTGTGTGGCGGATAACCTTGTCTGCAAAGACTTCCTACGGGATATGCTTGAAGAATTTGTCTACGATGACGGCTTTAGTGAATCAACTAAGTTGAGATTGCTGGCAGCGTTGGGAGGGACTGCAACATGAGTCATATTGAGCAACACTGCCCCATCTGCCAAAAAAGCATTAAACCTTCTGCGCGGTATCCGCATTACATCTGTGGCGATTGTTGTGAGCGTGCAATAGACCAACAGGGTCGTGCGATTGAATTTTACAATACCAACTGGAATGGTTCTGGATGCCAAGCCCACGACAAACAGACGCAGCAACCTTTAGAGCATCATGGTGTAGCGTGTTGGATTGATGGGCAACACTGCTATGCGCAAGAGGCCTATTTTGGAGGGATTGTGATTCGATTGATCCAAGACACCAATACCAAGCGGCACTACGCGCTAGATCACGACATTCCTTATACTTTGGCTTATTTACACACCGCTCCCGTGCCTGAATGTTATAGCGAAACAGATTGGTATAATGCCGACGATTAAGCTCATCATTGATGAACAAGGAACGTAAACCCATGAGCAATACACTTGGCAAACTGATTAAACTATTTTTGGTCGATGGCACACCCAACGGCCTTAAAACCGCCGAAATCATGGGCAGCACCATGCACGTCCTCACCGCACCGCGCAGCAAAATCACCGACCTGATACAACGCCCAGAATGCGCCAAAACAGGCGTGTACTTCCTGATAGGTACACACCCAGACGACACCACACAACCGATGGTCTATATTGGCGAATCGGACGACGTGGCGACACGCCTCAAGCAACACAACAAAAAAGACTTCTGGGAAACCGTCTGCCTTGTCGTCAGTAAAGACAGCAACCTGACCAAAGCCCACGTCAAATATCTTGAAAGCAAGCTGATCCAACTGGCAGCCCAAAACGCCAGCTATGCACTCGACAACGGCACAGCCCACCAATACAACGCCCTACCAGAGTCTGACCAAGCCTATATGCACGGCTTGCTGGAACAAGTCAAAATTGTATTGCCGACCTTGGGTTTTGACTTCTTGAGCGATAAACATCTGCCTGCTGAGATCAACCAGCCCAAGCCCAGTACCAGTATCGAATTTGAGCTGTGTCGCCCAAATTTAGACATCCGCGCCTATGCCAAAGAAATCGACGGACAGTTTTTTGTATTGCAAGGCTCAGAAGTGCGTGCGGAATGGATTGGCGAAGATCGCGGCTATAAAGTCCTGTATGCGAAATTGGTACAAGAAGGTGTGTTAAGCGAGGTACAAGACCAGATACGCCGATTCACGCAGGATTATTTATTTAACAGCCTGAGTGCAGCGGCGGCAGTGGTCACAGGCCGCTCGACCAATGGGCTAGAGCACTGGAAGCTCAAAGGCACAAAAATCAGCTACAAAGAATGGCAAGCACAGCAACTTGATCAGATTCAGGGATTACAACCCGCTGGAGACTAAGCCATGCCCACCACGCAGCACCTCAGCGAATTACTTGGACAACTGCTCACAGAAAGCCAAGAATCTGAATGGGTCGAGTTTAAAGCCAATCACCAAACCCCCGAGGACATCGGCAAACGTATCTCTGCGCTTGCCAATGGCGCGTGCTTGATCGGTGAGCCGTATGGCTATCTGGTGTTTGGCATACAAGACAGCAGCCATGACATCATCGGCACAAGCTTTAATCCAGCACAAAAAGCCAAGGGCAACGAAGACCTAGAGCCTTGGCTGATGCGCAAACTCACCCCACGCCTTGATATGCGTATCTACGAACATACCGAACAGGGTAAGCGGGTGGTGATCTTTAAGATCCCCGCCGCGCATCAAGTCCCGATTGAGTTCGATAAAATTGCCTATGTGCGGGTCGGCAGCAGCACCCATAGCCTAAAAGACTACCCAGACAAAGAGCGCAACATCTGGCTAAGCCAACTCGATTGGAGCGCCACGATCTGCCCAGCGGCCAGTATCGCCGACCTTGACCCGATTGCGATTGCCAAAGCCCGCCAACTGTACGCCCGTAAAAATCCACGCCTCGCCGACCAAATCCCCACATGGGACGACGCGACTTTTTTAAACAAAGCCAAACTCACCATTGGTGGCAAGATCACCCATACCGCGATTATCCTGCTCGGTCTGCCAGAATCTGACCACTACATACTCCCTGCTGTTGCCAAGATTACATGGATACTCGAAGGCGTGGATGGGGTAAACAAAGACTATCAACACTTTGAGCCGCCGTTCCTACTGGCCGTCGATGAGGTCTATGCCAAAATCCGTAACCTCAGATACCGCTATATGGTCGATGGTACGCTGTTCCCCGAAGAAGTCGATCAATACGACCCGTATATCATTCGTGAAGCCTTAAACAACGCGATTGCTCACCAAGACTATCCATTGGGTGGTCGTGTCACCGTGATCGAGCGCGATGACTCCACACTGACCTTCCAAAACTATGGCGAGTTTTTGCCCAAAAGCATCCAAAACGTCTTGGAGAAAAACGCACCAGAACAACGCTACCGTAATCCGTTTTTGGTCGGCGCAATGGTCAATCTGGACTTGATTGATACGATTGGTAGCGGGATCAAAAAGATGTTTAACATTCAGCGCAACCGCTACTTTCCCATGCCTGACTATGAGCTAGAAGATGCCAAAGTGATTGTCACGTTTACAGGCAAAGTGCTAGATATGGACTATGCGCGGCGACTGGCACAATTGCCAGATTTAACCCTGAGTGAAATTATCCTGATGGATAAGCTGCAAAAAAACCAACAGATTGACGATGATGATGCCACCATCCTACGCAAAAAAGGATTGATCGAAGGCCGTAAGCCCAACTACTGCATTTCGGCCAGTGTCGCAGCACAGACCGACCAGAAGAAAGAATATATCGAGATGCGCGGGCTAAATGAGCAACATTATCAAGGCTTGATTCTGGAGTATTTACGGCAGTTTGATCAGGCAAAGCGTGCTGATCTGGAGGGTTTTTTAATGGATCGGTTGCCGCAGGTTTTAGATGCTGAGCAAAAAAAACATAAGATTAAGAATTTATTGCAAAAAATGAGAAAAGCTGAGCTGATTGAGGTTAGTGGAATCACATGGCGTCTAAAAAGTTAGACGGATTTAGACGGATTTAGACGGATTTAGACATTCAGGAGCAGAACATGAGCAACACCCAAAGCGAATACGAATTAGAGCAAGCGTTACTGAAGCAGCTTGATGGATTGGGCTATCAGCGTGTACAGATCGCTAATGAAGCCGCCATGCTGCACAATCTACGCCAGCAAATCGAAATTCATAACCAGATCACCGACAAGCCACTGACCGATACCGAATGGAAAAAAGTCATTAGTCATCTGAATGCAGGCAATACCGTGTTTGAGCGTGCCAAAATCTTGCGCGACAAATACAGCTTAAGCCGCGATGACGGCAGCACCAAATACCTGAGTTTTTTAAACCGTGATGACTGGTGTCGTAATGAATTCCAAGTGACCAACCAAGTCGTGCAGCATGATGCGGCGCAAAATACCCGCAAAACCCGCTTTGATGTGACGATTTTGATCAATGGGCTGCCACTGGTGCAAGTCGAACTCAAAAAGCGCGGTGTCGAGCTAAAAGGCGCGTTTAATCAGATCAATCGCTATCACCGTGACTCGTTTTGGATTGGCTCAGGGCTGTATCTGTATACGCAACTGTTCATCATCAGCAATGGGGTCAACACCAAGTATTATTCCAACAACAAAAACCGCAGTTTTGACTTTACCTTTTTTTGGACAGACCCAAACAACCAGATCATCAGTGACTTGCATCAGTTTGCGGGGCAGTTTTTACGCCCGTGTCACGTCGCCAAAATGATCACCCACTATACCGTCATTAATGAAGCCAACAAATGCCTGATGGTGCTGCGTCCATATCAGTTTTATGCGGTCGAAGCGATGATTGAGCGGGTCAAAAAAAGCCAAGATCATGCCTATATCTGGCATACCACTGGATCAGGCAAAACGCTGACCTCGTTTAAGGCCAGCCAGATCATCATGCAGATGCCTGAAGTCGAAAAAGTCATCTTTGTAGTAGATCGTAAAGACCTCGACTATCAGACTGCCCGAGAATTTAACGCCTTTGCCAAGGACAGCGTAGACAGCACCACCAACACCCGTAAGCTGGTCGAGCAAATGCAGCACTCTGACAAGCTGATTGTCACCACCATCCAAAAACTCAATAAAGCGGTGTGTTCGAGTCGTTTCGCAGATCAAATTCAGTATCTACGCGATAAAAAAATCGTATTTATTTTTGATGAGTGTCATCGCAGTCAGTTTGGTGAAACCCATCAAAATATCAAAAAATTCTTTCATAAGGCGCAGATGTTTGGCTTTACGGGAACGCCGATTTTTGCCGATAACGTGAACACCAGTCGCGGCATTAAGCAGACCACCGAAAGCCTATTCGTCAAATGCCTGCATAAGTATGTGATTGTCGATGCGATTCGGGACGCGAATGTCCTGCGTTTTGCGGTGGAGTATGTCGGTAAGTACCAGCAAAAAAACAGTAAGAACGAGCTGGATATTGAAGTGGAGGCGATTGATAAAACCGAGCTGATCGAAAGCCCCGCCCGCATTGCCAAGATCGTCGATTATATCCTTGCCCAGCATCCGCATAAGACCAAACGGCCTGACTTTACTGCGATGATGTGCGTATCTAGTGTCGAGATGCTGACCCGCTATTATGAGCAGTTTAAAGCGCGGCAGGTGGAGCTGGTGCAGGCTAATCCACAATACAAGCCGCTGAATATCGCCACGATTTTTAGTTATGCCGCCAATGAAGCCGTCTCAACCGATGGGGATGACTTTATTGCTGAAGAGGCCGTAGACACACCGACTGGCAGCCAGATCAATCCATCCAGCCGCGATAAGCTAGACCAGTACATCACTGATTATAATGCGACGTTTAACACTGCATTCAGCACACAAGACACTGATTCTTTTTATAATTATTACAAAGACATCGCTCAGCGGGTCAGAGCGGGTCAGGTCGATTTGTTGCTGGTGGTCAATATGTTTTTGACGGGGTTCGATAGCCCACGTCTGAACACCTTGTATGTGGATAAAAACCTCAAGCATCATGGACTGGTACAAGCGTTTAGTCGTACCAATCGGGTACTCAACGAGAAAAAAACACAAGGCAATATCATCTGTTTCCGCAACCTCAAGCAAGCCACTGATGATGCAATTGCATTGTTTTCGAATAAGGATGCCAAAAGCACCGTATTGGTGAAGCCGTATGCTGAGTATGTGCAGGACTACCAAACCGCCACGACCGCACTGCTTGAGCTAACCCCGACTGTACAAAGCGTGGATCACCTGCCAGATGAGGAGGCGCAACTGGCCTTTGTCACGCAGTTTCGGGAGCTACTACGCCTACAGAATATTCTGACCACCTTTGCGGATTATCAGGCGGAGGATTTGGCACTGGATGCACAAACTGTCGAGGATTACACCAGTAAGTATTTAGATCTGCATGATCGGGTCAAACGCGAACGCCAGACTGAAAAAGTCTCGGTGCTGCATGAGGTCGATTTTGAGCTGATTTTGATTCATCGGGATGAGATCAACGTCGGTTATATCCTCAAACTGCTTAAAAACCTCAAAGGTGTGAGCGAGGAGGAGCGTCGAAAGCGTCAAAAAGACTTGATGGACATGATGAGTACCGAGGTCAAGCTGCGTAGCAAGCGTAGCTTGGTTGAGCAGTTTATTGAGCAAAATCTACCGAAGCTGGACAGTGAAGATGTGGAGCAGGCGTTTGAGTTGTTTTGGGATGAGCAACGCAAGGCGGCAGTAGATCAGTTGTGTCAAAGCCTGAATCTTGATCAGGATAAAGTGCGAGCAGCGATTGAAACCTATGTGTTTGAAAACCGTTTACCGCGTGATACTGAAATCGCCGAAATGCTGCTGGTCAAGCCCAAAATCTTGGAGCGCAAAAAGGTGCTGAGTAATGTGCAAGAACAGCTCAAGGACTTTATCGAGACGTTTATCGAAGGGATGGACGGATTGGCTTAGGGCAGCGCACATGAACAAGGCTAGGCGCTGCATCGGTATGGGGTCTGACGTATCTCGCCCCTAGAACCCAGATGCAGCGTCCCAGCAGGTACGCAGACAGTCAATTCGAAAACCAACAGGTCACATCGCACCATCAGGCAAGCATAGCCTAGATCAACATCAATGTGAAAATCTATTGTAGCCCCGAGTATCTGAGGCTCGGGATCATGAATCCCGCAAGCACGGCAGCTCACTGACTACAACAGACGTGGTGAATAGTATCCAAAAAGATCTGGAAAAGCTGCAAGATTTACGAGATAAGATCAATGATTTTCGCTGGATAAATCATGAGGAGTGATCAGGGAGTGTAAAAGATCAGTTCGCTTATATTTTAGGCAAAAATCCAGACTACGAAACTCTGGCTGCTGGCATTGCTGAGTCTGAGTTGAGTCAAGCATTAAATGGGATAGTAGGTGCTGATGGTTTGCAGCAGCTAGACTCTATATTCACCGATATTTCAACTCAGCAGGCGACGCAAAATGGCACACGGAACAAAGGCAGAGATACTGCAAATAGCAAAGAACGAGTTTCTCAATTATTACCAGATGCTGACGCAGGAGCAACAACAACAGTTCAAGGAGTTTCCACAGCAGCTACAGGATGTAAAAACGACACGCGAAGCACAAAACTTAACCAGACAGATATACCTGCTGGCGAAACAGAATCAACAACAGGTGGCGCAAAATGGCACACGGAACAAAGGCAGAGATACTGGAGATGGGCAAAAAACAGTTCTTGGAGATTTACCAAAAACTGACGAAGCAGCAACAGCAACAGTTCCCGAACTTTCCTCAGAGTCTACAGGAGGCCAAGACGCTAACGGAAGCACACGTTCTGGTCAAACCAGTGTACTTACTGCTGAAAGAGAGTCAGACGGAGTAACCAAACCTAAGACGAAGGTAAAAGTGCGCTAGATGTGAATATCGGGGATCAACTGTTTAAGTGCTCAACAGAAAGTAATCATGCATTCATGATCTGATGCTCTATGTTGTGCCAAGATGCTTGACGAAAGGATTGCATAATTACTTAACAAATCACCCTTATGTATCTGCACCAGTTGATATTGACGGAAATGCAGATATTGTAACAGTCCTGATTAAATCAGACCCAAATCACCAGCGGACGTATATTCACAGCGTGACATCAGTGGAGCGTTTGCTGACGACCCCGACAAGTCGAGAGCCACAGGCGAAGAGTCAATCTTACGCAGAAGTGAAAGCATCGTCAGCAGACATACACAATATATTACGCGGTCATTTAACACACAATCCCGACTCTGTATCCAAAGTGGTCAATGCCAAGGGTGTAGCTCCTGTTCTGATTAACAGTAAGCATAATATTGTTACGGCTACAGTGCATCGTCATAAAGAAAGCCAACGAATGTATTTGTACCATGTTGGTTTGATTGTGAGTTTAATGCAGCCCCCAGTATCAACTGCCCCTCGTGAAAACACTTCACGTCAGCATAGCCGTTCGCTGACTACATCAGACCTTTAACAAAAGAAGCACTGCAACGCCACGCTTCCCTACCATCTTAGGATGGATAACCAACCATGTGGGAGTAGTAGGCAGGGCTTCAGACGGAAAAAAGCATCAGTCAGTGATAAGGTAAAGGTATGATCTAAAGTCAAAGGTGGTCATGGCATAGATCAACATCAAGTAAAGACAGAAAAGCTTCTGACGACCCCACAAAGGGAGGAGCAGGTGGATTCACAAGGATTCCGCACACATGCTAAGAAATCGTCAGAAGTCATGGGAATATACTGCAAAACTGAACCATTCACCAACTGTGCTATCTTGCGATGACTTGGACGAAAAAGCACCGTATATTTTGAAATTTAATACTATTTTTTGTTGCTATCGAGATAGGCTATGCATGCCTGACTGCTGATCTGGTAGTGTAGAGGATCGTCGGTGTGAATCATCACAATCGGGTGAGCGCGTATGACCTGTGCAATCTGATTATTTGGCTTGTTAAAGTTGAGTGTTTTGCGACTTTTTCGGATTTGCCACAGAGCGTAAACTAGGCCACTGACAACCAAGCCTATCATTATGATTTGGATATACAGTGAGCCATACATGGTAGTAGCACCTAATGTCATCTTGTGAGAGTCTGGACAGAGGAATGGTTGAAAACAACATCGCCCCAACGTATCTCGACACCCTCTAAAGTGAGCCTAACACAGGCAGCTAACCAGTCGAGCATAGAGTTTGCAAATTAGGTCAAATCGTTTGTGAAAAAGCCCAACGCCTAAAAAGGAGCTAAGGGTGGTTTTTTTAGTCACTAAGTAGTCACTGGTGTGATAATCATGGTGTTTTATATAGGAAAATCAGTGCTTTGATGTTTATTTTTATCTTCTGTATCGGCAAGTAGTTTGAGTTAAAAAAGCATACGCTCCCCGATCCGATACCTAAACTATGTTGTCGAATCGGTCTGAGACGATTTTTTATACTGTTTTTTTGCGAAACAGCAGGGTATAGACAAATAACACCAACACTGCGCCTGCAACTGACATCAAAAAACCTGCCGATTGACCCGATTCATAAAGTCCAATCACCTGACCCAAAAAAGTAGCAGCGACGGAGCCAACAATGCCCAGTGCTGCTGTCAGCCAAAAACCCAGTTTGTCATCGCCAGGATGAATGGCGCGGGCAATTAAACCTGCAAAAAAACCAATAATAATTGCACCAATAATCGATAACATGTCGAGCGCTCCTCAATCGTTTTCATCTTTCGTTTCATTGAAATTCTAAGTGCAAACAAATAGCCTGCGTGTAAGTGTTTGCTACAGAATGGCATGCTTACAGTTGCTCATCCCAGATTCACTACCGTCAATCTGGGATTTTAGCATGCTTTTGTTTCAGGTGGTTTGCAGTGCTGCAATCAGTTTTTGATGTAAGCCACCGAACCCCCCATTTGACATGATCACCACGGCATCACCCTCACGCGCTTCACTGACAATCCGCGTAATGATCTGATCAAGCTGATTCAATACTTGCGATGGATTCGGCGAAGCGTCGATCACAGGGCTTAAATCCCAATCCAACCCCGCAGGTTGATACCAAATCACCTGATCAGCCGCACGGGCTGAGTGTGCCAAGCCGTCTTTATGACTGCCCATCCGCATGGTGTTCGAACGTGGTTCAATCACTGCCCACAAGCGCCGTTCGCCTAGCATATTGCGAGCGCCATCCAGTGTGGTTTCGATTGCAGTTGGATGATGAGCAAAATCATCATAGACCGCAATGCCGCGTACTGTGCCGAGCAGTTCCATGCGGCGTTTGACCCCGCCAAAATTCGATAGCGCCTGACATGCCATAGCTGGATCAACCCCGACATGTGCCGCCGCTGCAATCGCTGCCAAACCATTCGATACGCTATGTCGTCCGCTCATGCTCCACGTCACTTGGCCTATCAAGATATTTGTATGATATACGTCGAACACACTACCATCCGCACGGCAGAGTTTGGCTTGCCAATCGGCAGATGTGTCAATCCCCATACGCTGTACGGGTGTCCAGCAGCCCATGTTAAGCACTTGATCCAGTGCAGGTTCGTTGTTGGGCATGATGATCTGACCGCTCTGCGGAATGGTACGCACCAGATGATGAAACTGTTTCTGGATTGCGGCTAAATCATCAAAAATATCCGCATGATCAAATTCAAGGTTGTTTAAAATCGCTGTGCGCGGATGGTAGTGCACGAACTTTGAACGCTTGTCAAAAAATGCCGAATCATACTCATCAGCTTCGACCACAAAATAATCACCACCAAGCCGCGCACTTTGACTAAAACCCAGCGGCACACCACCAATCAAAAAGCCCGGATTCAGTCCCGCTTGATCTAAAACCCATGCTAGCATGGTGGTCGTGGTGGTTTTGCCATGTGTCCCTGCGACAGCCAATACGTGTTTATTTGGTAAAATATGCCGTGCCAAAAATTCAGGGCCTGAAGTATAGGCTAAGCCTTGGTCTAGGACATATTCCACGGCGGGAATGCCGCGCTTCATCGCATTACCAACGATCACCAGATCGGGATGTGGCTGCAAATGACTGGCCTCGTAGCCTTGCATCAGCGCAATGCCAGCCGCTTCGAGTTGGGTCGACATCGGTGGGTAGACGTTTTGGTCAGAGCCAGTCACGGTATGACCAAGCTCGCGCGCAAGCAACGCCAGTGAACCCATAAACGTGCCACAAATCCCCAAAATATGCAGATGCATTGCTGTTGTTCTCCCCGAAATGTGCGGTATTGAGCCGAATAAAATGCAGCGAAACGATAGCAAGGCCAACACTGAAAAGATACTGTCAAGCGGTGAATTTGCTTGGTCTACAAAATGAGCCACAGTAATGTGCTGAGTGACGGTATTCGGTGTAGTTTTAGGGGGTGATTTACTGGTAAAACTCGCCAAAACCCAGAAAACACGGCATAATATGCGGTCATTTTTTACCCTGACTATTGGACGCGCCATGAATCCAGTCACTGCACCAGCCATTTCACCTGCCGGTCAGCCTCTGGTCGGTATTATCATGGGTTCTCAATCAGATTGGGCAACCCTCGAACATACCGCCGCGATGTTGAATCAGCTCGGTGTGCCCTTTGAAGCCGAAGTGGTGTCGGCACATCGTACGCCTGATCGCTTGTTTGAATATGCAGAGCAAGCACGCATGCGTGGGATTCAAGTGATTATTGCTGGTGCGGGAGGTGCTGCGCATCTACCGGGTATGTGTGCGGCCAAAACCGATCTACCCGTGTTGGGTGTGCCTGTGCAGTCTTCAATTTTAAATGGTGTGGATTCGCTGCTGTCGATTGTACAGATGCCAGCAGGGATTGCAGTGGGGACACTGGCCATTGGCAAAGCAGGTGCAACCAACGCCGCTATTTTGGCGGCACAGATTGTCGGTTTGGCCAATCCTTCTATTGCCCAAGCGGTCACCGATTTTCGCTTGGCTCAAACTGAGAAAGTCCGTGCCTTTCCAATTCCTGGGCAAACAACATGAGTAAGGTTAGTACCATCGGGGTGTTTGGTGGTGGTCAGCTTGGCCGTATGATGGCACAAGCGGCACTGCCGCTAGGGTTGCGCTGTACGTTTTTAGAGGATGCGCCTGACTGCCCATCGAGTGTGCTGGGACAGGTGTATTCCCGCGCACAGCTGACAGAATTTGCCCAAAGCGCAGATGTGTTTACTTTAGAGTTTGAAAATACCTTACTCAGTGATGCCGATCAGTTGCTACAAACCCAAACCTTATATCCACCACGTCAAGCACTCGCCACTGCGCAGCATCGTCTGCTCGAAAAAGCGCTGTTTGATCAACTACAGATTCCCGTCGCGGCGTATCGTCGGATTGATCATGAAGCTGATTTACAGGCAGCAGTTGCACAGCTTGGTTTGCCGCTGGTACTCAAGACAGCGACGGGTGGCTATGATGGAAAAGGCCAGTTTGTCTTGCGTGACGCTACTCAGCTGGGCAAAGCATGGGCAAGTTTAGGCCAAACTGTGCCATTGATTGCTGAAGCGTTTGTCAGCTTCGAGCGCGAAGTATCGATTATTGCGGTGCGTGGGCAAGACGGCACAGTCAAAACCTATCCACTGGCTGAAAACCATCATCATCACGGTATCTTGTCCCACTCGATTGTGCCTGCACCAGATAGCACGGATTTGCTACCGACTGCGCAAGATTACATTACGCGGTTGCTGAATCATTTGCAGTATGTTGGTGTATTGACATTGGAGTTATTTGTTACGGAACAAGGCTTATTGGCCAACGAAATGGCACCACGTGTGCATAATTCAGGTCATTGGAGTATTGAAGGCGCGGTGTGTTCACAATTCGAAAATCATGTTCGTGCAGTCGCAGGCTTACCGTTGGGTTCTACTGAGATTGTCATGCCAAGTGTGTTGGTGAATATTATTGGTCAAAATCCTGATATAGCAGAAGTTTTGGCATTAGATGGCATACATTTACACCTGTATGGCAAATCTGAACGTGCGGGTCGTAAGTTAGGGCATATCACTGTGATGCCAAACGATAGCAATCAAATCACAGGACTATTGCAACAGCTGCGTCGTATTCTACCCGAGCCGTTAAGTTTGCCTGAATAGAGACTGATGCTAAACTGAAAATGAGGCGTGTCTTTATTATTTTTTAAATATTGTCAGACAAGGTTGTTTCGTTTCGTGACGTCACTCTTTTAAAATAGCAAGGTCAGCAGCGTGATATTGCGCGATGCAGCCCGTTCGATGCGGAATCATCGACCAAACCCTCTTTTGGGGTGGCGCACGCCACCCTTTTTTTTGTCCAAAAATTAAGGACTGTTGACGATTCGCTCGCAGTCGGGGCTCAAACATTAACACGCCCTAATCATCAGGCATAAAAAAGCCACTCATGATGTGGAGTGGCTTCTCAAGACACAGAGGATGGACGATTATGCTGCTTCGTCTGTGCTACTGGCATCTGGCTTTTTGCTGTTGAGTTTGCTGATCAACTGCTGGATGTAGGTTTTGAGCTCGCTTTTTTCTTGCAGGCCAAACAACGATTCACGCAGTTGGGCAAAGTCATTGCGCAATGCTTGGATGATTTGCTCAAGCTCTGTTTGGGCTTCTTTCACCAGCGCAATGGCTTCTTTGCCAGTTTCGCTGCTGTTGGCACGCTCTTCGATTTTTTTCAGAGCATCTTGGCAAGCTTCTTCCGCCTGATCGATTAGCTCACGAGCTTTTTCGATATATGGAGACGCTTCTTCTTGAACACGTTGGGCAAGCTTCTGTAGACTGGCAGACGCGTCTTGGGCTGCTACTTGAGCGGCTTCAGTCACTTGCTCAGCAGCTTCAGTTGCAGCTTGAGTGGCTTGTTCAACGACTTCTTCAGCTTTGGCAGTCAAGTCAGTTGCATTGGTATCTTTAGTCATCGCGGGAACTCCTGTGAACATAAAAGCTATCGATTTTGCTGGCAATGATTGGTATTAATACGCTCGTAGCCGTGCAGTGCTCGCAACAATGCTGTCTACATGAACCAATCAGATGGCTAAATTGTGTTGTATTGATGCACGCAATTTAGCCATTCCTGCCAAAACAAAGACTAGCAGTCTGCCTATTCCGCTGTAGAATGAAGTTGTCGTACAATCAGATCAAATGGTCAGCCGTCTGTCTGTTACACCGAACTCTTTGTGATTAATACGGATTTTTTCGATGAGTAAAATGATTCCCGCTGTTTTGGCATTGGTTCTTACGGGTGGTGCGTTGGCACCTGTCCTGCTGGCTCATGCTGCTGATCCTGCTACGGCTGCATCGCGTCAAGGTGCTGTGCCAGCAATTACCAGTGAAAGCAATGATATACAGAAGGTTGCTTATAGCTTTGGGTTTTTAATGGGACAAGGTAATAAAGAAGCCATTAATGATTTGGATACTGACGCTTTTGTGGCTGGTTTTCGTGATGGTTATGGCGGTGAAGACGGTAAGCTGACTGAGGAAGAGATGCAAACCACGCTGTTGGCCTATAAGCAAAAGCGTGAAGCCCAAGAAATTGAAGAAATCAAAAAAATGGGTGAAGAAAATACCAAGGCGGAACAGGCGTTTTTGGCAGAAAATGGCAAAAAGCCTAATATTGTGACGACAGCCAGTGGCTTGCAGTATGAGGTGTTGACTGCTGGGACGGGTGTAAGTCCCAAAGCAATCGACCAAGTGAAAGTACATTATGAAGGTCGAATGCTGGACGGCACGGTGTTTGATAGCTCAATTGCCCGCAACGAGCCGATTACCTTTCCACTAAATCAAGTAATTGGTGGCTGGACAGAAGGTTTGCAGTTGATGAAAGAAGGTGCAAAACATCGCCTCTATATCCCTGCCAAGTTGGCTTATGGTGAGTCAGGGGCGGGTGAAATTCCACCGAATAGCCTGCTGATTTTTGATGTTGAGTTGATTAAAGTCAATCCTTAATCTGTGGCCTGAGTATTAAAAAAGCCCTGAAGATTTCAGGGCTTTTTTGTATTGAATATCACAGCACTTTCTTAAAAATCTGTGAGTTACGCTGATAGTTGTACATAGCAAGTCGAGCATTCGGTAGTGCATCAACAGGTGCAGGCTCAAACCCTTGCTCAATAAACCAATGCGCAGTGCGTGTGGTCAGGACAAATAGCTCATCTGTGCCTTTGCTGCGTGCTTTGGCCTCGAGATAGTCTAATAGCTCCGCACCACGATTGCCACTGCGATAGCTAGGATGAACGGCAACACAAGCCACTTCTGCGGCTGTAGGCTCATGCTCGGCGGTATTGATGGGATATAGTGCTGCACAACCGACAATCATCCCGTCTCGCTCAATCACTGCAAAATGATCAATCTCGGTTTCAAGGCGCTCGCGCGAGCGTCGCACCAAGATGCCTTCTTCTTCGAGCGGCCGTAACAGTTCAATCAATCCCACCACATCGTCGATCCCCGCAGTGCGAATCTCTTCATAGGGATCATGGCTGATCAATGTGCCTGAGCCATCGCGGGTAAACAGCTCTTCAAGCAATGCACCATCACGGGCATACGAAATAATATGTACCCGATGCACACCACCACGACAGGCTTCAGACGCACCCGACATATGCCGTAGAATTTCGGTGTTGAGCATTTTATCGCGCAGATATTGATCGACTTCATTTGGGATCAATTCGCGTAGCAAGCGATCATCTTCATCAGCAATGCCGTCTTTTTCGCCTAAAAAAATCAACTTATCTGCTTTGAGTGCAATCGCAGTTTTAACCGCAACATCCTCACTTAACAGGTTAAAGACTTCACCTGTGGTGGAGTAGCCCGTTGGCCCTAAGACCACGATATGTCGGTTGGCCAGATTTTTATGCAAGGCTTCGGTATCAATTGAGCGGACTTCGCCTGTCAGTTGGAAATCCACACCATCTCGAATGCCGTACGGCCGTGCAGTGACAAAATTGCCTGATACCGCATCAATCCGTGCGCCATACATGGGCGAGTTGGCCAGTCCCATCGACAGTAAGGCTTCGATTTCGAGTCGAATCGACCCGACGGCATCCATGACACAGCGTAGCGCTTCTCGGGTGGTAATCCGCAAATCCTGATAAAATGGCGTGATCAGCCCATATTCAATCAAGTTTTCGTCGATTTGAGGACGTGCGCCATGCACCAGCACTAGCTTGATTCCCAAACTATGTAGCAGCGCAATATCATGAATAATATTGCGAAAATTATCGTGATTCACTGCTTCGCCGCCGAACATCAAGACAAAGATTTTGCCTCGATGTGCATTGATATACGGGGCAGAATTGCGGAACCAGTGAACGTATTGCTCAGTCATTACGTCAGGTGATAAAAAATCATCGGTCATGGCAGTTCGTTTACCCCATTCTTCATTCAAATACGCGATTGATCTATTGATCAATCAATCTTAGTGGACAGCATGGCAGGCTGACATTGTTCTATGTGCAACAGCTACATGCGAGCGTGGCCTTGTACACAGTAATGATGAATCAGCTGTGTCAGCCATTGCGTCATGGGTGGGATGTTTTTCAGTGCCAAATACTCATTGGGCTGATGGGCTTGTTCAATATTGCCCGGTCCTAAAATCACCGCATCCATGCCCATCTGTTGATAATACGGGGCTTCCGTACCAAAAGAAACCGCCCCAGCAACTGATCCAGTTAACTGTTCGACTTTTTTAACCAAGGGAGAATCAGCAGCAGTTTCTGCGGCAGGCGAGCCTTCTGTCGCAGGCTCATACAGTACTTGTACGCCGAATTGCTCACCAATCCCCGTGAGGAGTTGTTGGATTTGATGACGAAGATCAGCCATTTGCATACCCGGCAGAGGACGCAAGTCAAACTGTAGCTCACACAAACCACAAATACGGTTGGGATTATCCCCGCCATGAATACAGCCAAGGTTGAGTGTTGGGTACGGCACAGGAAACAGCGGCTGACGGATGGATTTGAGTTGCTCGCGGAACTGAAGCAAGCGCCCTGTCACCTCATGCATGGCTTCAATCGCGTTTTTACCGCGCTCAGGATCGCTGGAGTGTCCAGACTGCCCTGTCACAACAACACGCTCAAGCATCACACCCTTATGCAGGCGCGCGGGCTTCAGGGAGGTCGGCTCACCAATCAGCGCAAATCGGCCTGTGGCGCGGGCATGGTGTAGCAGGGCTTTTGCGCCTGCCATAGAGGTTTCTTCATCACAGGTGGCGATGATGATCAACGGTGCTTTAAAAGGCGTTTTAGCAAAGGTTTTGACCGATTCTAAAATCAGCGCAAAAAAACCTTTCATGTCAGCCATGCCCAGTCCATACAATTTGCCGTTTTGTTCGATCATTTTGAATGGGTCAGTTTGCCATAACGATGGTTCACACGGTACGGTATCTGAATGTCCAGCCAGTACCAATCCACCTTTTGCCTCTGGGTCTGTCCCTGCGCGTACTGCAATCAAATTGGCTTTGCCAGCGGCGACGGGCATAAGCTCACAGGTGAAGCCAGCCGCTTCAAACCACTCTGCTAATCGGCTGATCACGGGTAGATTGGACATGTCTTGCTGCGGCATGGTGCACGTGACGCTGGGAATAGCAGTCAACTCAGCAAGCTGCTGGCGTAAGCGAGGGCTAAGCATAAGGGCATCCTGCAAGATTAAAGCTCAGATAGCGAGGTCAGTCAGATCGACATCACCTGATCGCCAGAATGGCAGCAAAATCCAAAATCAACAAGTCCAAGTGTGCTGTTCAAAACAGAACAGTTCTCGATTGAAACTGCAACACACCTCACCAAATGACCGCTAAAAATGCCTAATTGTTTGCAATATCCGAGACTCACTACCGCTTATCCGACCTGCTATTTGTTAAATCGCGTGAACGTGGCATTTTTCGCATTACAAGCTGGCTGAGTTTGTAGCGAGACGTGTCAGAGGTTCACACGAACTCCAGCATAAAAAGCCATAGTGTTGAAGCGGCAACTTCATCGAACTGTGACAAACTATGTTGGGTGCGTGTGTTGAGTCATCAGGGAAACAGAACCAACCACCCTAAGACCACTTCCGCACGCTTGTCGAGCATGAGCGACTTTTTTGAGGTCTGCCATGCCTGTTTTGTACAGGTTTAATGATGTTTGTAGAGATGTCATGCAGCCTGTTTTATTTATAAGTGGAGATGACGTTGTGAATCGACTGTCCCTTGTTGTTGTAGGTTTGATGGCATCCATCGTGACTGGCAGTGCGCTGGCCGAACAAGCTGCCCAACCCGCTGCTCAGCCCGTCAAGATTGAATTGAAAGCCTTTCGGATTGATACTGATGCTGAAGGCAAAGAAACTGCGGTTGAAGCCAAACAGGCACGCCCACAGGATCTGATCGAATATCATGCAACCTATACCAATACCAGTAATCGTGTGATTCGTGGCCTTGCGGCCACACTGCCTATTCCGGCAGATATGAGTTTCACCGGTACTTCTGCTCCAACTGGTGCAGAAGCAAGTACCGATGGAGAGAACTTTGCCGCCATGCCGCTCAAGCGTCAGGTCGGTGACAAAGTTGTTGATGTTCCGCTGACCGAATACCGCGCATTGCGTTGGAAAATTGCTGATCTTCCGGTCAGCAAGTCAGTGACAGTGCGCGCGCGTACTCGTGTCAATGGCGTAAGTCAGTAATTTTTTTAACCACAAGCATTGAAAGGGGAGTCACTTCATGCTTAAGCAAACCCAACCTCGCCTGAGCCAGTTAGCATCTGCTGTTGCAGTTGTTCTGGGTGGCATTACACTGCTGCCATCTGCTCATGCCGCTGCGCCAGCAGCCGGAACTAATATTAGCAACATCGCCAGTGCAAGCTATACGGATGCTGGTGGTAATCCATTAACCACTACATCGAATGAAGTCACCACGACTGTACTACAAGTCGCCAGCTTCACCTTGGTTGAAGATCGCAACACGATTTCGAATCCGAATTCGACAGTGAATCTATCGCATACCTTAACCAATACAGGTAATGGTACCGATAGCTTTGAGATTGATCTGGTCAACTTGGGTGGTGATGACTACGACTTTACCAATATTGGGGTCTATCTAGATGCCAATGGTGATGGTGTGCCAGATGATCCAAGTGCAAACTTGATCGGTGAGACCATCACATTGCCAGCAGGTGATGCTGTTAACCTGATTGTACAAGGTACAACACCGAGTGGTCAGGCAATTGGTACTGACGGTCAGTTGCAGATTACTGCGACCTCCGTCTTTGACAATGCAGTCACTGAACAGAACACAGATACTGTTGTGATCAGTGCTGGGGATTTTGTGGTTAGAAAATCAGCGAATGTGTCGATTGCTCAGATTGGTGACGAGGTCGAATATACATTGACCTATACCAACCGTGGTAATGCGGCAGCAACTGATATTTTGATCCGTGATGCGCTACCAGCCAATGTGACCTACGTTGATGGTTCAGCAGTGTGGAGCAACGCGGCAGGTAGCTTGACCGATGTGGTCGATGGCGATGGCTATAGTTTTGATGCAGCAGGTCGGATTGTTGAGTTCACCATTCCAAGTGTTGCGCCAAACGTCACAGGTACATTGAAATTCCGTGTGACTGTTGATGCAGCTACACCTGCAGGCGATATCGTCAACCAAGCTGAATACCAATTCGATCCAGATGGTCCAGGTGGTGAAGACCCAACACCATTAACACCAACCAACGAAACACCAGTGGAAGTGCCTGAGGCACGCGTTGGGGTGATCAACGACTCTGCAACCAACCCATACTCTGATGCACAGCGTGATCCTACTGATGTAGATCTAGACGATACGCAAACCCAAACCATCGCGCAGGGTGCGACAGCAACTTTTACCACTTATGTGCATAACACGGGTAACCTTGAGCAAGTCTTTGAAGTCTTAATTAATCAGACTGACTTGCCAGCGGGTTCGACTGTAGAGCTATTCAAAGCAGATGGTGCAACGCCGCTGACCAATATTTCTGGCACAGCTGCGCTAGATGTTGGGCCAATCGCTGCTGGTGATATGGTTGAGTTGGTAGTTAAAATTACGCTGCCTGCTACCTTCACTGAAACTGGTGTCGATACCAGCGATACTATTATCACAGTTCATCCAGTCGGTGCTCCGACCGCAACTGATTCAACCATCTTGGTGATCGACGATGTTACACCTGCTCGGATTGACTTGAGCAACGGTAATGTTGCTGATTACACTGATGCGAACGTGGAGACCGCAGAAGGTGAGGGTCCATATGATCCTGTGATCGTTGTGGATAGCGAAAACACCACCCCAGGCGAGCCAGTACGTTTCCCACTCGAAATCTACAATGGTGGTGCAAACCCAGACAGCTTCAACCTGACGCACACTGTGCCACCAGGCTGGACCGTACAGTACGAAGATGCTGCTGGTAATATCATTACCAATCTGACCAATGTTCAACCAGGTGATACGGTTGAATACTTTGCAGTGGTAACCCCACCTGTTGATGCGCCTGTCGGTGATAATGACGTCATTTTCACAGTGACTTCACCGATCACACAGCTGACGGATAGCATGAAAAACAACGTGACGATTCAAGATGAGCGTCTCGTGACTTTCAGCCCTGATCGTCAAGGTGAAACCACTGCGGGTGGTACAGTGACCTATCTGCACACCTTTACCAACAACGGTAGTGCTATTGAAGGTGATGATGCAGGTGAGTTGCTGGTCAATATGACCCAAGGTGGTAGCTTCACAGGCAACGTGACTGTATTCGTTGATGTTAACAAAGACGGTATTTTTGCCCCGAATGAGACGCTGGTTCTTGATGGTGCTGGCAATGGTGACTTGAACAGCTTGCTGCCAGCGGGTGTTAACCCAGGTGAGAGCTATAGTATTCAAGTGAAGGTTGAGTCACCAGTTACGGCTCTACCCGGTCAAAACAATACCACCACTGTTGTAATCACCCCAACAGGCGATATCAATGGTGTGACACCACCACCAGCGGTTCAGATCGTCGACCGTACTGTGATCTCTGAAGATCCATTACGTCTCGTGAAGAGCCAAGCGCTGGATACAGACTGTGATGGTGTAGCTGATGGTGCTTATGGCACGGGTACGCTGGCAGCTGAGCCAGGTGCGTGTATCGTTTACCGAATCGTTGCAACTAACGAAGGTTCAGGTACTGTGACCAATGTGGTGATCAACGATACCACACCAGCCTACACCACACTGTCGACTGCTGCTGTTGCAACAGTTGGTGCAATCAGTGCAACACCTGCACTGGGTGGTACAGGTACAATCACCAACCAAGTCGGTTCTTTGGCACCAGCGGCCAATGCCCAGCTTGATTTTGGTGTTGAAATCGACGAATAAGCTGTAGTCGAATAAAAAACTAGAACGCAGGAGACTCTGCGTCTCCTGAGCACCAGTACGCTGTACTGGTGCTCAAACCCCGAATTCCTGACATATAGGTTAGCCCGTGTTGCGAAATCCGATTCAAACCATCCGGCCCGCTAAGACGACATTCTTCTTGAATGCGTTGGCCGCCTCCATGCTGATGACTCAGCATGTGCATGCGTTGACCGATCAAGCGCCAGAAGCTGGGGTGACAATCACCAACACGGCCGCAGCCTCTTATTTTCTAAATGGTGCTAATGTCGAAGTAGCATCTAATACAGTTGCGGTCGATGTGGCTGCACTGTATGCCATCCATCTGACTTCAGGCGATCTACAAAAAATTGAAGCTGGTGAGGCTGTCACATGGCTAAATCAACTCAGCAACCTGAGTAACACCCAAGCAACGATTGATCTGAGTCACCTTGCACCAGACAGTTTGGGTAGTATGCGGATCTATTATGATAAAAATGACAATGGTCTGATTGATGCCGATGATCAAGAGCTGACACAAGAGGTCATCGTATTAGAGCGTGGTCAGAGCATCCAACTGATCGTGACTGGACTAACCGATGCAGGTTTATCGCCAACCACCAGTCCAATTGAGCTGCCGATCCGTGCCGATGTGGTCGAAGATGACAGTGTCTTTGCACAGGCGATTGATCCATTTATCATCATTGCCCCTGAGTTGGTGGCCATCAAAGAAGTTGATCGTACCGAGATTGATCCGAGTAATAACAGCAATGTCAACCTTACATACAAGCTAAAAGTCGAAAGCCGTGGCACGGCTGCCGTTCGTCCAACTGAATTGGTAGTCGATGGGCAGCCATTATCGGCCGTGATTGTGCGCGATCCATTGCCCGCCAATACGACGTTTGTCAGCATCACGCCTGAGCAAGCCAATGCCAAAGTGCTATATCGCACCGCAGGCAATGCCTTGACTGAGCAACGACCAGCCGATTTAAGTAGTATTGATGAGGTGCTATTGGCTTATCCAGCAGGGTTGCCAACCAGTAGTACAGTCAGTGCAACGCTTGTTGTGGCTATGAATGCGGGCGTGAGCAATACCACGCTCGTCAACACCATGTATGTGGATTATGGTCAGTTTTCGAGTAGTACACCGAAGACCAAGCCTTCTAATCCAGTCGAAACTAATGTATTGGGTCGCGCTGATATTTACGCGAAGACACCAGACTATACGACCAGTATTAACACCAGTAAGGTCAAAGAGCCGCTGTATATTGAGGTCAATGCCGCTGCCTGTAATTTTGATCGTACGATCCAAAACAAAGCATGGGTTGAAGTCACCTCTCAGTTGACAGGTGATCAGGTTCGAGTGTTGGCGGAAGAAACCAGCGCTAACAGCGGGATTTATCGCTATCAGCTTGAAACCAACGATACACTGCCCGAAGCTGCTGATCTGATTTTACAGATCATGGGTGACGACAAAGTCGATATTGAGCTGACCAGTTGTGCTGATGAGAATAATCAGCCGATCCTGCCACAGACAGATGTCAAAACACAGGTCACGATTGACCCGTATGGTGCTGCACTATTTGTGCAAAAAACCGTGCATGAGCAAAACTTAGAAATTGGTGATTTTGCGGATTACACCGTTAAAATTACCAATCGTGGCCAAGCTGAAGCCAGCAATGTCAAAATGCTGGACACTTTGCCGATTGGTTTTACCTATGTGCCCAATACCACCCGCGTCACCTATAGCGGTACAGGGTTTAACAATGATGTGGTACGTGTCGCAGATCCTGAAGGCAACAAAGGGCGTTATTTAACCCTTGGTCTGAACAATCTACCGCCACAAGCTGAGGCACAGGTCACCTATCGAGTACATATTGGTCCGAATGCGGTCACAGGTGACGGGATTAACCGTGTGCGTGCCAGTGGTAGTGCCACATCGATTAACACACCGATTACTTCCAATGAAGCGCAAGTGAAGGTCAAAGTATCTTCTGGTGTGTTCATGGATGAAGCGTTGATCATCGGTAAAGTATATGCCGACTGTAATCGCAATGGGATGCAAGATTCGGGTGAGCGTGGTGTACCTGGCGTGCGGTTATACCTTGAAGACGGTAGCTTTGTGGTTACCGATAGTGAAGGTAAGTACAGCTTCTACGGTGTATCGGCCAAGACTCATGTTCTCAAGCTGGATCGTACCAGTTTGCCTGCTGATGTCGAATTGATTGAACAATCTAACCGTGATGCTGGTGTACCAGGTAGCCGTTTTGTTGATCTCAAGCGTGGGGAGTTGCATCGTGCCGACTTTGCCATGACCGATGGAATGTCAGATTGCAGCACGGCACTTGATGAGCAAATTGATATTC
>JAYXXU010000246.1:0-6672 GCA_036019135.1 Pseudomonadota bacterium
GATGACGACCAATTTAACCTCATCACCGTAGCGTACTCGAGTCACAACAGGCTTGCCCCATGTCTGTCCAAGACGACTAAAGCCAGAGGAGGAAGCTGTGTTAGTGAATAGAATTTTTGGACTTGCAGGATCAGTCAGATCTAAACCGTAAAAAGCATCTCCACCCATGCGTAGACCACCATAGGCATAGACTTTGGTTGCCTTGATTTTGATCGGAGAGGATTGTGTCAAACTATATTCAGCATGTGCTACCCATGGCGCATCTACACCGTATGCTGTTGGATTGGCCTCCAAATCTCTGGGCGAGACACCGTTCAGGCTGCCTGATGTATTTGGTGTGAGTGCTGCAGCTTGTTTGGTCAAAATCTGCTGTGGAATAAATGCCATTTTTTCGACACCACTTGAGGCATCAACCAGATGCACTGCCCCCTCAAGCGAACCAAATAGCAGATAGTCCTCTCGTGTTGAGTCATCCAACTCACCCGAAGCAGCCGTAAATCCTGCACCATAAGTAATCAGCTGGGGGGTGGAGTGAACAACACCACCTAATACGCGGTGTGGTGTTGCGGGTGCTTTGATTTCAGCGGCAGTGACAGCCGCCGTAGAGATTGCAACAGGATAGCCCATAAAATTCAACAGATGGCGCTGTTGCAACTGTGTCACACCATGATCTGCTTGCAACTGTGTCATTTTTTCAGTCGTTGCACTTAGTGAGGTCAGGCTAGATGCTCCTGTCTGCAAGAAAACATTCCTGGACAACGTCGGCGTAGCTGTTGTTGGTACAGGCAACTTACCAAATGCGCCACCTGTCTGAACAACTGCCTGATCTGCTACGCTATCTGTGTTCCAATAGTCCCAGATATCTGGATTAATCGTACCATCAGCTTTGAATACCAGTGCTGTCGTATCTGAGCCAGTTTTGCCGTAGATTGTGCCATTTTTGACACGATATTTTTTGAGATTACCTGGCCAAACCACTTTATTTTGGCCAGGCATGGGCTCTAACAGTGGCAAATACGCATCCGACTGCAAGCTATCAGGTGCAAGCGTATCCTGAGGAATTACAATTGCTCCTGTAGGCACAGCAGGGATTTCTTTCTTTAACTCATCAATAAAGTTTTTAACACTATCCACAATGTCTTGTGTGGAAGCTGCATAATAAAACCCGCCCTGACCGTATCCACCGACACCAGGTAGGTCTTGATGTGACTTTTCACCCCAGTTACAGGCATTACGAGCATCCGCATTAGGTCCCGTACTACAGTCATAGTAGGTACGCTTCTTACCCTTATCGGTCGTCAACTCCTTAGTTTCAACCCCTGCAAATACACTACCAAAACCAACTACTGCAGTTTTAATTTCAACACCTGCGGGATTCTTGTTTTTATCAAAGAGCCAACGACTAAACTCTCCCGTGTTATTCCATGCTGCTGCTGAATGCTGCCCTCCGCTCAAACCACCACTAGCAGCAGAGAAGCTACTATTGTTTAAAGCACTTCGCATTAGCTCTCTAGAGTTACTATTGCCAGGCTCTGGCACGCCATCAGTCAGGAAATAAATACCTTGACCATTGCACTCGAGCTTTTCTGTTTCTCCCTCTTTTGGTAAAGGAGATTCATATCTAGACCTATCAGCTATTTTGGTGGAACTCACTGATTTTTCAAAGCCACTACCTAAAATACTCACAGCTTCGTCAGCTACCGTATAATAATAACGATAGCTGCCATCAACATAATATCCTGCTGCATTGTTAACAGGGGGCGAGCTTACTCGACTCCCAAAGCTATTACAGTAGCGATACCAATCCGACCCAGATTGTTGTGGGTCTCCGTTAGACAAACAATCAAAATAGCGGGATCGACTGCCTTCTCTAGCATAAACAACTTTTCTAACTGGCTCACTAATTGTTGTATTTGTCCCCATCAGATATGCACCCGCTTCAGCATACGCTTGCGGAGTTGGTGTTCCACCAACTGCCTCCATCTGCGCCACAGCATTTTTCATAGCCTGACGATGCGCTGCTGTTAATGGTTGTGCAGGCAGTATGATCCGACCTGAGTGGCCATCACCGACCATATTACCACTTGAGTTCAAGGATTGACTTGAAAATTGTGCCAATCCCATTACCACATCATCTTTAATAGAGGTATCGTCTAGCAACTGGAACATCGCATCCTGTAAGCGAGACAAACGATCATAGTACTTAACACCTCCTGAACTACAATAGCGACGAACATAATTTGGAGTGGTACCAGAATTTTCAGTACGTACTGTGCCACACACGCCAGGATAATCCTGACTAATGAAGCCCATACTACCTGATGTATCTAACATCAGAACCAATGTGGTCTTGCCCTCCACAGCCTTTTTATAGATATCCAGATCACTGGCATACGTGACGTTAGGAGTGGTATACATCATCCCAGCAACGAGGGCACTCAATATTGCTGGACGGAACTTTTGCTTGACTGATTTATTCATCACTATTTCCTCAATACATTCCATTGATATTCCACGTTTCCGCTGATAGGGAATCGCTTCCTAAATCTCTTCGCCTGTGACCACCCCACCCAACACAAACTCTTGTACCTGAGAGTTAGATGGAATACCTTCCTCAAACAGACAGTCCGTCACAGATCGCGCAGAACCACCTGATGCCACCGTATTATCATCATTTGGCAGCTTCAAACATGCATTCATCTGGTCATCAGTTGTGCGTGAGAGTGGCGGCGCAATGGATGAAACATGTGCCCGAAAACGCATTTGCTCAGGTTTTTTGACCGTTTGACTATCCGTTCCTTGCTCGTGATACTCAAATGGATCAGCCACAGCAGCCTCCGCTGGACGCACAACACCCGTCTGAGTTACAACCACACGTCTCTCGCTTGAATAGCTTTTATCCTGAGTGACATCACAGTAGCCATTCTTATTACCCTCTTTGCCACCATCAGGACGTAACACAACGTCTTGCATTAGGCGCATCATTGGGCGAGTTTTTTTAGTTGGATCCATTGGTCCATAGCAAAAAATATACTCTTTCCCTTGGCTCCCATCCAACCGTAAATAAGCAAACGGCCCTGTTGTGTTTTCTTTAGCAGTCAAGTCGGTGTTTTCAATCTTATCCAACACCACATCAGAGGATTGTAACAACAGCTCTTGTGCTGACGCGTAAGTCGCAATATTAACCGTCGATATCCCTTGACGTGTTGCCACAACACCCAGCACTGTCACGACGATTAGGATAATAAGCACTGCAATCAGTGCGGAACCTCGTTGATTGGTCATGCTACTCTCCTCGACCATTTCGCAGTGCTACGGTTGTGGTATAAACTTTACGAACAAAACCACTACCTTTCGCGGCAGCCTTCAAGGTGACATCCTGTCCGAACATTTGATACTTCTGATCCGCATCCACAGCCTCGCCTGCTGCTCTTGACTGGGCACGCGTGAGCACTGCTAGCTGAACAGAAACAATTCTGGGTTTTGGGGATGCAGCAGATGCCTTATATTCATCTATGGTGTAATAAGCCTGTTGATCTGGCATATCTGGGTTAGGAATGACACCCAAACGCACATCGAAATGATCCACTCTACCCATGATGACCTGACCTTGTGCCGCGCCCCAGTCAAGATCCTTCTTTTCTTCAATCAGGTTGTTGTACTGACCGGCACTACATGCAAGCGCCAAGGCACTGGGTTCGTTGCTAGTCGTGACTGTGTCTGTTCTAAGGAAATACCGCTCTACGACCAAATCACCCTGAACAGGTCGCTCAGCATCCGTTGCAGTGGCAGGCAGCACTCTGGGTCCCAGAACTCTGCGTCCTTCACAATCGAACATATCTTGAGGCGCACGATATTGGATGACCAGATGAGCACTACCTTTACTACCTGTAAAAGTAACATTACTCTCTCCTCCAGTCTTGGTCACCAAATCAGTAGAAACTGGCGCATTCAAAGTCGTCAAAACAATGCCACCATTCGGAGTTTCATCGTTAATAATCGGACGACCTGAGCCATAGTTGGCCATACGAACATTTCGGGCAATGTATCCCAAACCAAATAAACCACTATCCTGCGTCTCTGCTGCACCTTGCTGTAAAGCAAAGGTTCTCTGACTCGTAAATGACAATTGTACGGCAGCGGCACTGATTAACACGCCCAATGCCAATGCCACGATCAACTCAATCAGCGTATAGCCGCGTTGATTGTGCGGGATGGTCAGTACTGGTGTAGTCATTAGTAGACCTCCATCACAATACAATTGGCTCGGCGATGATAAATACCTGCACTATTCATACAAGACGATCCTGTTGTGGCATCAGTTGTATCGATCACTGGCGCTGTGCCATCCCAAGCCGCAATCAGACATTGACGATCAGCCCATGATTTAGAGCCAGCCTCACCTGGACAGGCTGCCATTCCTAACATCACTCCATTGGCCAATGCTGCAACACGACCTTCATACGCATCCAGCGTGGCCAACTCAGCTGGGGTACATACTTTTGTTCCTGTACAACTATTCGTTGGTGCAGATGTTTGTGAGAGGCCTGTTTTATAAGCTGCAAGCGTCGTGGGATCTGTTTTATTCGCTCTCATCCGCTCAGCCAAGCCACGCATGACCAGCAATGCCTGAGTACGGTTGACACTTTCGGTCGTCGCAGAAATAGCGCGCATCTGTAACGCAGTAAAGCCTAAAACACCGACAGCCAGCAACAAAAGTGCAACCAGTACTTCAGTCATCCCGATACCGCGTTGTCCTTCTCTATTTATTACGTACATGATGATGCTCCCACACTTCCTAAGCCTGCTACCTTTCCGATCATCACCCGACTAGAACCAAACGAGTTTAATGTCACAGTGTAACCATCATGGTTTGGTACGCCTGTATCACAGATTCTAAAAACAGTAGTGCCTGCTAATGGTGCTGAGGATTCATCGGCAAGTGCAATATTGCCATTAGGCAAAAAACGAATTTTCATTTCTGCTTCTGAGGATAAGTCCGTTCTAATACTCACACGGTGATCTACAGCAGTTTCCATAATTCGATTATTTGAATCCGTAGATGGTGCAACGTACCATTGTACAGCACCATTGGAAGATGCCGTTGAGGCTTTCCAGAATACTCCTGAGCCTGATGAAACAACGTCTACAGATAGGCGTTGCATTGCGGCTTGATAACGCGCTTCTGCGAATGTATTACTCAAGTTGTGCGCTGCACTTTTGATACGCTGTGTTGCAAGCGCCTCTTGGACTGACGGTACAGCCACACTGGCAACCACTGCAATAATCGCAATCGTCACCAATAGCTCAACCAAGGTAAAACCGCGTGAAAGATTCATTTGCATCCATCCAAAAAGATCTTGCTCGTCCTGAACATCATCTTTGCCCGATCTTCAGCATAGAAACTACGCTTGTCAGGCTCAATTCATAGACGACGAAGCCGATCATACGGCAGATTAAAGTCATCATCTGCCGACTGATTGGCATTTTTGTATTGCGTGAGTGGATTGTACTACACAGACTGTATGCATCTGCTTCAACAACTAACCAGCAGGCACGTTCCTGATCCTTCAAGCCTCGACAACATCCTAGGCTTGCTTTACATAAATCCTAACCTTGTGCTGAGTGCTTGAGCTCTCGTGGTAATGAAAATACCACATTTTCTTCGCGCCCTTGCAACTCTTGTGGCGGCAGTCCACCCCATTGCTGTAATCGCTCAATCACTTGATCAATCAGGATTTCTGGTGCAGAAGCCCCAGCGGTCACACCAACCTGCTGTACCTGATCAAACCAAGACTGCTGCATTTGATCGGCATTATCAACCAAATAGGCACGACAGCCCATCCGCTCAGCTAGCTCACGCAGGCGGTTGGAATTAGAAGAGTTTGGTGAGCCAACTACTAATACCACTTGGCAACGAGATGCCAGATCACGCACGGCATCTTGGCGGTTCTGGGTGGCATAACAAATATCATCTTTGCGTGGGCCTTCGATATTGGGAAACTTTTGACGTAATGCATCAATGACCCGCGCCGTGTCATCAATCGATAAAGTCGTTTGGGTCACAAAAGCCAGTTTATTCGGATCACGAACCTGCAAAGCGGCCACATCATCTTCATCTTCAACCAGATGAATCCGCCCACCCTGCTGCTCATTGTACTGCCCCATCGTGCCTTCGACTTCGGGGTGTCCTGCATGTCCAATCAAAATTGCATCTACGGCCTGCTCTGCATGACGCGTGACTTCGATATGCACCTTGGTCACCAGTGGACAGGTGGCATCAAACACCTTGAGCTGACGCTGACCTGCGTCTTGCTGTACAGCACGAGACACGCCATGCGCACTAAAAATAACAATCGCACCATCAGGCACTTGATCTAGCTCTTCGACAAACACTGCACCACGTCCACGCAAATCATCAACGACGAACTTGTTATGTACCACTTCATGTCGCACATAGATCGGTGGGCCAAATCGCTCCAGCGCACGATTCACAATTGCAATTGCTCGATCAACGCCGGCACAAAAGCCACGGGGATTCGCGAGTAAAATATCCATACGTCACCTGAATGCTGTGCAAGACGGCGGGTTCATTGAGCGGTTTTAATCGCTTTTGCCGTACAAGTCTGGCTAGAATAGTCAATATTAGCTACTAACCTGCGTCATTTTAAC
>JAYXXU010000247.1:0-1535 GCA_036019135.1 Pseudomonadota bacterium
CCCTGCGACAAAGGTAATGCCTTCATCGTCGGCACGACCGATATTGCCGACAAGGTCGCCCGTACCATCTTCAGCTTGAATCCGAACGGCAAGTCCACCATCCTGATTGGCCTGAGAGTCGCTGTCATTGGCGCTACCGTTGCCTGCTTCGGTACTGGTAAAGCTGACACGAATTTGGGTGGATCCTGTGGCAGACAGATTGACGGTGTCCATGCCGTCACCAAGGTTGATTTGGTCTGCACCGTCGGTTGCGAGATTATAAGCGACAATGACATCCTCGCCTTCGCCACCCATGATGCTGTCGTTGCCACCCCCACCGATGAATTGATCATGGCCTTCGCCACCATCTAACATGTCATCACCAGCGCCGCCGACAAGGAAGTCATCGCCGTCACCGCCGCTAAGGGTGTCGTTGCCCTGTCCACCATTGACATAGTCGTTACCGACAGTGCCATTGACTGTATCAGCCCCGCTTGTCCCGAGGATTGCGGTATTGAACTGATCACCACGCTGTGCGCCATTGACGAGGTCACGAATGTCCAGTGTCGTGCCAGCGCCTGCCACGAAAGTGATGCCTTCATCATCAGCACGACCCACATCACCGACAGGAATGCCTGAGCCATCCTCTGCTTGAATCCGAACGGCAAGCCCACCATCTTGATTGGCCTGAGTGTTGCTGTCATTGGTATTGCCGTTGCCTGCTTCGGTACTGGTAAAGCTGACACGAATCTGAGTTGATCCAGTGGCAGACAGATTGACGGTATCCAGGCCATCACCGAGGTTGATTTGGTCTGCACCATCGGTCGCAAGGTCATACGCTTCAACGGTATCATCACCGACACCACCAAAGAGCATGTCGTTGCCTGTACCTCCATTGAGTACATCATTCCCATCGCCACCAAATAAGGTGTCATTGCCTGCACCACCATTCAGCTGATCGCTGCCTGCACCACCCTCTAAGATATTATCGCCATCGTTGCCAGTGAGAATATTGTTATTGCTGTCACCAGTGAGATTGAGATTTTCATTTCCTGTCAGTGCAGCATTTTCGATATTTGAGTAGTTGCTTAGATCCAGACTGATGCTGTTGGAGGTGACGGTATCATTGCCTTCATTTAGGTTTTCAACCAGCACATCACCAACACTATCCACATGGTAGGTATCGTTGCCAACGCCACCTGTCATGGTGTCATCACCCGCACCACCATCTAGAACGTCGTCGCCATCTCCACCAAACAAACTGTCGGTGCCATTCCCACCAAATAGCGTGTCATGATCCGCCCCACCATTTAGGGTATCGTTGCCATCCGCACCACTTAGGACATCATTCCCGCCTTGGCCATTGATGGTGTCGTTGAGTTCTTCACCTGCAATGACATCATCTCCTGCTGTCCCTTCAATAACAGAGCCTGGGGCAACACTTGCCAAGTCAATTGTATCTTCACCGATTTTAAGTTGGAGGTGTCGATTCTGACTGTTTAGATAATAGTCCTGCACAGTGATGGTACGATTGGCAGCACCGAGCAAAATGCCTC
>JAYXXU010000248.1:0-13579 GCA_036019135.1 Pseudomonadota bacterium
CAACCCAGTCTGCGCTGGCTCGTCCCGCACGATCTGGCACGCTTACAAGGCCAAACCTTACACGCTCTCACACGACGCGCCAAATACATCGTGGCACGCTTTGAACAAGATGCCCTTCTGATGCATCTGGGCATGTCAGGCAGCTTTAATCTCAGCACATATGCGGCAACGACAGCACGCCGCAAACATGACCACGTCGAACTGAATTTTGATCAACACCAGCTTCGTTATCATGATCCCAGACGCTTTGGATCAATCCTATGGCTACATGAGCCACGCGCACAATCCCTACTGGCTAAACTGGGGGTTGAACCACTAGATGGCGCATTTGATGCTGACTACCTTGCCCAGCGTCTCAATAACAAAAGCACGGCCATCAAAATCGCGCTGATGGACAATGCTGTCGTGGTCGGCGTGGGTAATATCTATGCCACTGAAGCACTATTTTATACTGGCATTCACCCTGCTCGCCCTGCCTCTACACTAACCTTGGACGAAATCACCCAATTGGTGAGCGCGGTTAAACGCATTCTCACCCAAGCTATTACACTCGGTGGCTCTAGCCTACGCGACTACGTTAATGGCCAAGGCGAAACAGGTTATTTTCAACAAACTCTCGCAGCCTACGGACGGGCTGGGCAAGCCTGTCTACAGTGTGGTACAACCTTAGACGGACTGCGCTTAGGTCAACGTGCCAGCGTGTTTTGTCCAGTCTGCCAACCAATTGGCAAAAACCGCTAGGTCTGCTTGATTCGTGATCAGACAAGGTTTACAGTCAGCATAAATAACGAGGGAGTCCCACAATGAACATGTTTCGCCGAGCCACGACGGCCGCGATGCTGATCACCTTAATCGGCGCATCTATACCTGCACACGCTGCGATTGAAATCATGGAAGATGAGCTCAACGAACGTCCGACGGCTTCTGCCACCCTGACGGATAGTGCACTTGCTCGTCCTCTGATGGCCGCTGCAACGGTCGGTGGTGCAGCAGTATTCGTCGCCACATTGCCCTTTAGCATTCTGGGCGGCAACGTCAAAGAAACTGCTAAAACCTTAGTACTTGATCCTGCTGATGCTACGTTCCGCCGCTGTCTGGGCTGTACCACCGTACAAGACGAACGCAAAAACATCTATCAACTCGAGGAAGGCGAAGCGATGAGCCAATAAGGTATCGCCAACATCATCTGATCGATACAAAAAAGGCGCTGAGTTGAACTGAGCGCCTTTTTGTTGTGCAGTGATTATACCGATTTACGGCGTAGCTCATCGCGAATTTCTTTAAGCAATGCAATATCCGCTGGATCAGCAGCAGGTGTGGCAGGTGCAGCCGCTTCTTCTTTGCGACGCATACTATTAATGCCTTTGACCATTAAAAACACCACAAAGGCCAATAGAATAAAGTTGATCAACACCGTGAGGAATTGACCATATGCCAATACCGCCACACCCGCTTCTTTTAAGGCTGCATAGGTATTCGCTGTTCCCTCTGGTACTTCGCCCAACACCACATACATGTTTGAAAAGTCAACATCTCCACCCAAGATCCAAGCGATAATCGGCATGACCACATCATCCACCAAAGATGATGTAATTTTGCCAAACGCTGCGCCGATAATCACACCGACAGCCAGATCCATTACGTTACCCTTGAGGGCAAACTCTTTAAACTCTTGCACCATACCCATGCGAACACTCCTCAATATTGCTAACAGGTCTTGCACTGGCGCGTAACATCCTCATCAACACCAGCCGCTTCATATGCAGCCATCATCCTGATTCGCTTGTTTGGACAACATACTGTATGTCTGTGGGCGCGACTAGCTGAAACACCCAAAAAAACACAATAAAAAACGCTGCTGCTCAGAAGGCTGAGTTCAGCAGCGTTTTCAGCGAGTTGCAACCGCATTAAGCTGGGTTGCAGCTCCTTCGGATGATTAGCGCTTGTTACGCTTACGCTCGTTCTCGGTCAAATATTTTTTACGAATCCGAATCGATTTCGGTGTCACCTCAACAAGCTCATCATCTGCGATAAATTCGAGTGCTTGCTCAAGCGTATGCTTAATCGGTGGTGACAAGATCAAAGCCTCATCCGTACCGCTGGCACGAATATTGGTCAGTTGCTTGGCTTTGGTTGGGTTCACCACCAAGTCATCGCCACGCGAGTTGATCCCAACTACCATGCCTTCATATACCTCAAGCTGTGGCTCAGCAAACAGACGACCACGGTCTTGTAGGGTAAACAGCGCATAGGCCAATACGGTGCCTTGCACCATTGAGACCAACACACCGTTTTGACGCTTGGCCACATCGCCTGATTTCAGTGGACCATAATGCGAGAAGCTTGACGTCATGATCCCGCTGCCCGAAGTCATGGTCAAAAAGTCTGAACGGAAACCAATCAAACCACGCGATGGCACAATCGCCTCAATCCGCATACGGCCTTTGCCGTCCATTTCGATATTGGTGACATCGCCTTTACGATAGCCCATTTGCTCCATCACCGCGCCTTGATGCTGCTCTTCCACATCAAAGGTCACTGCTTCAAATGGCTCTTGGGTTTCACCATCAACTTCTTTCATGATCACTTCAGGACGTGATACGCCCATCTCGAAGCCTTCACGACGCATGTTTTCGATCAGTACCGACAAGTGCAGCTCACCACGACCTGACACTTTAAAGCGGTCTGGCGAATCGGTATCTTCGACACGCAACGCCACGTTGTGAATCAGTTCACGTTGTAGACGGTCACGGATATTACGCGAAGTGACAAACTTACCTTCACGACCCGCAAACGGTGAGTTGTTAACTTGGAAGGTCATCGACACGGTGGGCTCATCAACTGTCAACGGTGGCAATGCCTCGACATGCTTCGGATCACATAGGGTATCCGAAATATTCAAGCCTTCCATGCCAGTCACACAAACGATATCACCTGCACTGGCCTCTTCGACTTCAATCCGTTCAAGACCATGATAGCCCATGATCTGCAAGATACGACCGTTCCGTTCTTTGCCTTCTTTATCGATGATTTTAACTTGAGAGTTGGTTTTGGCCGAACCACGCTGCACACGTCCAATCCCAATAACACCCACAAAACTGTTGTAATCCAGACTCGAAATCTGCATTTGGAATGGACCAGTGGAGTCTACTTTTGGCGCCTCCACCACGTTGACGATGGTTTCAAACAGTGGGGTCATGTCCTCGGCCATTTGGTCAACTTCAAGACCCGCAATCCCGTTAATCGCCGACGCATACACCACTGGGAAATCCAACTGCTCGTCAGTTGCACCCAGTTTGTCAAACAGATCAAATACTTGATCCATGACCCAATCGGGGCGTGCGCCCTGACGGTCAACCTTGTTAATCACCACAATCGGCTTTAGACCACGCGCAAACGCCTTAGTGGTCACGAAGCGAGTTTGTGGCATTGGACCATCTTGCGCATCAACCAGCAGCAACACGCAGTCAACCATCGACATCACGCGCTCAACTTCACCGCCAAAATCGGCGTGACCTGGAGTATCGACGATGTTAATGCGGTATTCTTGGCCAGTTTTTTTATCCGTCCAGCGAATCGCAGTATTTTTGGCCAAAATGGTAATGCCACGCTCTTTTTCAATGGCGTTGGAGTCCATCACGCGCTCGCCTTCATTGCCACGGTCACCAAAAGTGCCAGACTGCTGTAGTAGCTTATCGACGAGAGTGGTTTTGCCATGGTCAACGTGCGCAATAATGGCGATGTTACGCAAATTCTGGATATCGGACATAAAAACGTCGCAAACAAATAAAAGACGCGGCAGTATACCGAAAAATCATCTCAATTGGATGACGAATCGTTCAACAGGCGTATCATCCGATTAACAGCAACATCACATTTGACTGAGTTTTCTTGCCAAGCAGTTGATCAACAAAACAACAGTCTATTAAATTTGTATAAAAAAACGGCACAATCACTGTGCCGTTTTTTTGCGATGATCAGCGCCACATCATGTCACGCTGAAGATGGATCAGGTTAGTACCAGCCAAACAGTCCTAAGAAATATGGTGCATAGGCCACGATCAGCAGTGTGAGCAACATCACCACGAACGGCAGAATCCAGCGTTCATATCGATAGTAGAAACTCTTATGCCTGACCTCGGCATCGGCTTCATCCATCTCCTTCTCACCGACCACCTGACGCGCCAGCAACTGGTTCAATGCCACTGGTGGTGACAAATAACCTAGCTCGAACGCCGCCAGAACAATCATCCAGAAGTGAACGGGATCAATCCCATTGGCATAGGCCACTGGTGCAACAGTCGCTGTAACCAAAATCACCGCACCGAATGGGTCCATCACCATCCCAACAAAGACCAACAGTACCAGCAAGATACTGATTGCCATCAATGGGCTGGCCATATCAGTTGGAATAGCTTCCATGACATGCGAGCGCTCAATCAAGCCACCGACGCTGACTGTCAAAGCCATCAGCATGATCAGTGCACCAATATGCCCCATTGCCTCATGAGTTGCATTAAACACGGCTTGATTAAACCCAATCCGACGCTCTTTGCCCTTTGGATCATTGGTGCGTAGATAATCAGACTGTGGTGCAGTTGAATCTGCTGCTTTGGCTAGCGAAACCGATTCCACGTCGGATGCAGATGCAGTCGCGCCAACAACTGGTACAGGCTGTGCAGGATCACGGCGCAACTTGTCATACGCCACAACAGCCAGCATGATAAAGGGCAGAATCAATGGCGCAGTGAATTCATCCAGCTTGGTATCTAGCAGGAAGTAATACGCTGCGATCACTGCAATCGTCACCACGATATATGGCGCGACTGGACCAAACTCACGCACTGATGGACGGAGTGCTTGCGAAGGTGCTGCAATGCGTACTTTTTGATCGGCCAAAAACAACGAGAAGATCAACAGTAAGGTTGATGACACCAAGAAAATATAGATCCCATGACCATACAGCAGATCAGTGGTGACTTCACGGTTCATCGCCGCAATGACCACAATCAGCAAACATGGACGCAAGACCACACCCAAAGAACCTGACATCGCAGTAGCGGCCAATGCATATTGACGACGCGCACCAGAGTTCAAGACTTCTTTATAAATAATCGCACCTGCCGCGATCACGAAGATCCCAGATGCACCAGTGTATGCAGTCAATACCGCAGCACCGAGCATCAAAATCCACGTCAACAACTCAGGCGAGAAGTTCCAAGGCCGTAGAATGTTAATAAACAAGTCCACCACCCGAGTTTGCTTCAGCAACATCCCAATCCAAATGAACAATGCCAAGTTCAGGAACAAGTTGGCATATTCAATCAACTGTCCCATATAGATCGCTTGACCTGTGGGATAGCCTTGGAAAAAGATAAACGGAATCCCTGTGACAATCGCCATGACTGCAAACAACGGCATGGCCAACAAGGCTAAACCAAAACTACCACCCTCTTTCACAGGTGTTGGTGGCTTAATCATTTTCCACACACTGATCAACATCAAGACCGCAAACAGCACAATCCATAGCACATTGATCACAATGCTCAAGGTTTCTAGCTCTAATCCAGTCGTTCGACGCGAAAAGAAATAAGAAACGGAAGAGAACAATAGCAAGGCATTACCCAGCACCATCGAACCGTTATAGACCATAAAGTCAATTTTGGTTGCAGGTGGGCGAATACCAATATGGTGAATACCTGCTGTGGTACGAATCGCCGCAATCGCAATCAACAGTACCAAGATCAACGAGCGGTTATCCATACCAAAGCGGAAGATGCCAAAGAACGCCGTTTCAAACGTCCGATAAGCCCTCACTGTTGGGGTGATATGTGTATTAATCGCATCATACGATGTAAATTTTTCTTGGCACAGCTTTTGTGCTGCGACAAGAGACTGCCGAATTTGCTCAGGGTCTTTGGCATCACCAAACAGATCTCCAAACAAATCATCTGCTGGCTTTGACATTTCCTGCTGGACTTGTGCGTCGATATTTGGATTGGGATCACACGTTGGTTTTTCTGGATCAGCTCGTAAGAACGAATATTGGATGCCAGCATCTGGATTTCCAAACATCCTCTCGCCCATGCGGAGCAATTGACCATGAATCATCGAACCAGTGCCGATGATCAACGTCAAGACCAATAATAGAAGAACCAGTATGGTCGCAAGCCTATCGGGCCAAGACCGCTGTAAACTTTCAGGGTTCTGCATGACGTCCTACTTGTTATTTTGGCCAAGAATCTGAATGGAACACTCCATTCGCCTCATATTGCGATCAACAATCCCTACTCGGCGTCCAATTGTCGGACAATCCTTTCCGAATCACTCCAATCACTCTGTGCATGATGCACGATTGACAACATTTTTTGTACAGGTACATGGCCTTTTATGCTAAAAATTAATTGTTCGGGGGCGAAAATTGGCTTTGGCTTACGCAGCTTGGAGAAATCACCGTCAAAACTACGCTCAATCCCAGCGCAATCAAAACCCCGAATAAATGCGCTTGCGTCAATACAGGAGCACCAATCCATGCAGCGGAGGCTTGTCCGACAAAAAAAACTTCATAAGCCAACTTGAGGGTTAAGCCAAACAGCAAAATAACCGCAATCAATCGATCCTGTTGAATCTCTAACGCATGCCATGCAGCGGCAAAATACCAGCCATGCAGCACCCCTGACAACCCTACATAGACATATAGATCAGGCAATGTGCGCCAAAAAATCAGACTGAGCAAAACTGCACTGAATCCGCCAATTACCCCAAACCGTCGGTTGGGAAAACAAGGGAAAATCACGGGTAAAAGTAACAAACCCGACAGATTCAAGACCAAATGTACCCAACCAACATGCACCACATGCGCAGTCAAAAGCCGCCAAGGCTGTGTTAGCAAAAGATCTGACTGATAGGCCAAGTCAGGCATCCAAGGCTGTAACACTACACAGCAGAGGGTCAATATCAGTACAGCAGGCCAACATGCGCCTGACCGCATCACTCTGTTTGCTGCCGACTGTATCAATGTTGCTGCCCAGATCTGTCGAACTATTCGGCTTGCTGGCCACACTCGGTACGGTTCGGCTCAATCTGACAGCGGATGCGCTTAAGCAGGCTCATCATCCGCTTGTTATAAACCCCTTCTTCCGTCAATTGAATCCGAGATGTCCGTGCCATTTCATCATAGCGCCTTAAATTAGCCGTGGAGGTTTTGATCCAGTATTTTTCATCCACCAAACTGGCATATCGATCAAGCAATCGGGACTGACGACTATACAGTTCCTCATTGAAATACTGCCGAGATTGTTGCCCAAATGCCTTGGGAAAACGCTCTGGATCAACAATCAACTGCAAACTCACTTGTGCTAGCACATAATCGATGATACCGCCTTTTTGCCCTAAACCCTTATACAACTCAAGCGCTTGATAGGCAGCCAAGGGTGCAATCACAATGTCCACTGACTTTGAATTGAACTTACTTGCAAAATTATTCACATCCGATGGATCAGGCTGCGCACCTAACTCACGCACCAGCTTGGCTTGTGCCTTATCATAGTCAAATACCGCAATGGTTTTGCCAGGCAGTTGATCTGCACCTTGAATCTGTCGATCATTCACAAAGCCATAGGCACTGCCAAATGGCAAGATACCAATCACCTCATATGCGCGATTGTCCTGAGTGCTCTGCATCAGGCTTTGACTCTTGGGCTGACTCAAAACATGAATCAACGTGCGCAAATGCGCCGCTGTCGGCATGGCACCAACGGCTTCAATGCTTCCTGTAAAATGATTGAATGCTCTGGCACGCAACCCAGTCAACAGCACGGCATCACAATAACGGGTTCGAAAATCCTCACTGGCAATCCGCTCATCCACATAGCTTCGAATCTCAAACTCGACACCCTGCTGGCTGGCAAACACCTGATAATCACGCATCAGTGCGACGATTTCCCCCGTATGTCCCATAATGTCCCAGACACACAAGCTTCGTTTGACTGCACTGAGTGGCTTTTGTTGTTGGTTTAATGCGGAGACAGCGACGTTGGCCTGTGCCACACTTGCCCATGCAGTGCAGCCACTCAAGAACGCCCCGACCAACCAACCTTTCATGCTCATCATTCGTCCAGTCCCTTCAAAATCCAACCCTAAAACAACGACAAAACCGCCCAATTAGGCGGCCTTGTTTAACACAAAAGTAAAAGCTTACAGCAGATCATCAAGATCAATACCCAAATCTTCTACGGGGGCACTTTCATCCCAAAAACGGGTATAGCCGTTATCGGGCGTTCGTGTCCCTGTATTTTCAGTCCAGTAGCGATCAGCAATCCCTTGTACCAGCACACGACCAAAACCATCCAGCAGTTGATACTTGGGATTGACGGCCATTTTTTCGTCTACTGACCGACCATAGGCGCGCAATGCATCACGAATCCGCTCATCCTCACCTGTCGCTTGCGCTGCAATCGCATAAATTGCATGTGGCAACCGCACACCATGACGCTCGCCCATTTTGGTCATGTCTTGCATGGTACGGAACGGATCAGGCTTGCCTTCGCTTGCACCTGGTAGCAACGTCCAAATCGCAGCACGCACCGATAATGGTGTACCCCAGAATTTTTCGTTGTCCAAACACTCCATGCTACGATCTACAACCGCTGCAATATCCTTGGGTACATTCACTGCACCGCCAGATGCGATATCGTTAATCACCGCCTGTAGTCCAGTGATCGACCCCATCATATAAATCAGTTGATCAAAATCCGTTTTCATCGAAGGACACTGATCACCAAGTTTGATCTTGTAATCACGCTCCCATTTTTCAGCAAACATTTGATAGGCGGTATATTGGCGGCGTGAGGCAATCTCTGCCCAGCGCTTTTGCGCAATCCGTGCATCTTGCGCTTCTTCAATCGCGCCAGTTTTAGCCGCGCGCAGGTAGCGTAGCTCATGCTCAAGTGACTGCTCTTCAGCACACAGTGCAGAACCTGCATAGAGCAACACAGCCAACTTGGTTGGATCTGCACCCAAGCCTTGTAAGCTCATGATCAAAGGGGAAAGTGATGTACCCGACTCACAGACCATCTGCGCGTCTTCCATCGCGACAATCGGTGGAACCAGATGGTTTTCGGTAAATCGGAGGCCAATATTTGCACCCGTTTTATAAATCTGAGAACAACCCGATAGCAAAAATGCTGTACCGAGTACGACCGCCATACCTTGGCGGATTTTGCGGACGGTAGACATACCCTAAGGTCCCCTATTGTTGTTGTCCTGCGCAGCGATCAAGATAACACGTTTCAATCGCGGCTCAAGTCCTTGTACCTACGAAATGCACAAAAACCCAGAACCCGACGCTCCATGTCATCACCACAACACCATACAGGATGGATATCACATCCTGTATGGCAAAACATCCACTCTATTGCAGTCAACCGTGCCGATTAGGCTTGTTGAATATCCTTCATGGTCAACTTGATACGGCCACGCTGGTCAACATCAACCACTTGCACCATCACTTTTTGACCTTCACTTAATACATCTGCCACGTTGGCGATCCGCTGATTCGAAATCTGCGAAATATGCAACAAGCCGTCTGTACCTGGTAACAAGTTGACGAACGCGCCAAACTCAACAATCCGTACGACTGTACCTTCATACATCGTGCCTGGCTCAACTTCAGCCGTTAGTGCTTGGATTTTGCCAATTGCGGCTTGGGTGGCGGCTTTGCTTTCACCAAACACGCGAACTGTGCCGTTGTCTTCGATGTCGATGCTGGCTTTGGTTTCTTCAGTCAACGCACGGATCGTCGCGCCGCCTTTACCAATGATGTCACGGATTTTGTCTGGATTGATCTGGATCACGGCATAGGTTGGTGCGTGCATGTTGATTTCGGCACGAGCGCGTGGCAGCACTTGATTCATGGCATTCAGGATATGCATCCGACCGCTATAGGCCTGATTCAGTGCCTGCTCCATAATTTGCTCATTGATGCCTTCGATTTTGATATCCATCTGCAAGGCAGTGATCCCATTGGCTGAACCAGCCACTTTAAAGTCCATGTCACCTAGATGGTCTTCATCGCCCAAGATATCAGACAGCACTGCAAAGCGCTCACCTTCTTTGACCAAGCCCATTGCAATGCCTGCAACAGGTGCTTTAATCGGCACACCAGCATCCATCAACGCCAGTGATGCACCACAAACGGATGCCATCGACGATGAACCATTCGACTCGGTGATATCAGAAACGATCCGAATCACATATGGGAAGCGATCTGCTGGCGGCAATACCGCCTGTACACCACGACGCGCCAAACGGCCATGACCGATTTCGCGGCGTTTTGGGCCTGATTCACGGCCTGTTTCACCAACCGAATACGCTGGGAAGTTATAGTGCAACATGAATGGATCAGTTTTTGTCCCAGCCAAGCTGTCAACCCTCAATGCGTCGCGGGTATTGCCCAGTGTGGCAGTGACTAAGGCTTGGGTTTCACCACGAGTAAACAATGATGAGCCATGTGCACGCGGCAACACACCAACCTGCACATCTAGCGCACGTACAGTCTTAGTATCACGACCGTCAATCCGTGGTTTACCTGACAGAATATTGTCGCGAACAGTGCGGTATTTGAGGTCTTCGAACAGGTTAGCCAGTTCGTCTGCATCGACCTCGCCACCTTCAGGGGCAAACTCAGCCAAAGCTGCTTGTTTGATTGCGCCCAATGCTTCGTAACGCTGTTGTTTTTCTTGGATGGTATACGCATCCGAAATCTGTGCTGCAAAACGCTCAGCCAATTGGGCTTTGAGGGCTTCGTTTTGGACAGGTGCAACCCACTCTGCTGCCACCACGCCCACTTCGGCTGCAAACTGCTTAATCGCTTCGATGGCAACTTGCATTTCGTCATGACCAAACAGCACAGCACCCAGCATTTGATCTTCAGACAACTCTTTGGCTTCTGACTCAACCATCAGCACAGCTTTGTCTGTGCCTGCAACCACCAGATCCAAAGCACTCTGTCGCAGCTCTTCAGTGTTTGGATTGAGGACATATTCACCATCAATCAAGCCCACACGCGCACCCGCGATTGGCCCGTTGAATGGGATACCCGCAATGCTCAACGCGGCTGATGCACCCAACATGGCGGCGATGTCAGCATCCATACTCTTGTCAGAAGATACCACGGTCGCGGTGACTTGCACTTCGTTGTAGAAGCCTTCTGGGAACAGTGGCCGAATGGGGCGGTCAATAAGGCGAGAAATCAGCGTTTCTTGTTCAGATTGGCGGCCTTCACGCTTGCCGTAGCCACCAGGTATACGACCCGCTGCATACTGCTTTTCTTGATAGTTAATGGTCAGCGGGAAAAAATCTTGACCTGCCTTGACTGACTTGGCTGCAACCACTGCAACCAATACACTGACACCACCCATGGTGATATAAACCGTATTGGCTTGACGCGCAATGCGCCCTGTTTCTAGTACAACAGGATAACGACCAAATTGAAATTCTTTACGAACGATATTAAACATTGACATGAGAATCCTCTAGTGTCTTGCGATTGTGGAGGCCCCTAACGGTTGTCGTCCCAATACCTTGTGTTAACCCTTCGGTCAACGATAGGAACAACAGCGGTTAGAAGCCTCTCCACGGTTATTTTAAAAACAAAAAGGGAGCGAAAATCTCGCCCCCTCTTTTATACTGGAAACGGCATGCTTGCCTAGTCCTACAAGTGTAGAAACTTAGCGACGCAGTCCCAAGCTACCAATCAATGCTTGATAGCGCTCAGCATTTTTACCTTTGAGGTAATCCAATAGTTTACGGCGTTGGTTAACCATACGGATCAAACCACGACGGCTATGATGGTCATGCTTGTGGGCTTTAAAGTGTGACTGCAATTCATTGATCTGTGCGGTCAGCAGCGCTACTTGAACTTCTGGCGAACCAGTATCGTTCTCTGCACGAGCGTATTTTGCGATAATTTCAGCGCGATCAGCGTTGGTCAGTGCCATGTCTCTAGTCTCCGAGATGCATAAAAGAAGAAAAAGTGCCGTGCATCACTACAGCGGTCGCGTATTGTAACCAAGTTCGTGGCATCCCACCAGTCCTGCGGTTGATCTCAAATGGCAAAACGCCCCAAACGTGCTCTGTTTTCGTCGCTTTTTGTCTAGATTATGCGAGTGCTTTCCGTTACAAACGATGCAATGTTGTTTTTTGTGTCGTGAGCCATTTATATGAAGCTATTTTCTACCAATACCTGCCATATTCCAACAGATCTCGCCAGCGTCACGGTACGCGCCGACAATGAAAATGCCGCTGAATTGGGTGGGATGACCGAACAACAAGTCCAAAAAATCTGGCACGCGACCGAGCGCTTGTATGCCTCTGGCAATCATCCGATGATTTCGCTGTGTATTCGTCGCCAAGGCAAGATCATCCTCAACCGTGCCATTGGTCACAGTCGGGGCAATGGGCCAGAAGACAGCATTCAGACCCCTAAACAACAAGCCTTGCCCACCACACCAGTCTGTTTATTTTCGGCCTCCAAAGTCGTCACCGCAATGCTGCTGCACTATCTAGATGAGCAAGGTGAAATTAGCTTACTGGATCCGATTTCGCACTATATTCCCGAATATGGTGTGAATGGCAAACGGCGTGCCTCGTTGTTCCATTTGATGTCGCATCGCGGAGGCATCCCCAAAGTCGATGGCGATATGCCACCTGAATTGTTGTTTAATAAGCCCGAAATACTCAAACGACTTTGTGCTGCCAAGCCCGTATCACCATCAGGCCATCGCTTGGCTTATCACGCCCTAAGTGCTGGCTATATCTTAGGCGAAGTCGTAGAGCGGGTCACAGGTATGGATTTGCGGCAGTTTTTGCAACAGACCATCACGGATCCACTCAACATGTCCTGCTTTAATTTTGGCTTAGCACCCGAATATCGGGATCAAGTCGGGCTGAGTTATGCGACGGGACTACACCCCAAATTGGGCACGGATTTGTATTTAAATCATGTGATCGGTGGTGACCTCAAATTGGCAGTGGACATCACCAATGATCCACGCTTTATGGATACGATTTGTCCTGCGGGCAATCTATACACGGATGCCGAGCAAGCCTCTCGCTTTTTTGAGATGCTGTTAAACGGCGGTGAGTTAGATGGCGTTCGGATTTTTAGTCCAACCACGGTGTTCCGTGCCACTCTCGAAACTACTCGACCTGCCATTGATCATACGCTGCTGATTCCGATGCGCTATGGTATGGGTCCAATGTTGGGTGCAAATCCGATTGGATTATTTGGCCCGATGAGCAAACATGCGTTTGGGCATTTAGGATTTTCGAATATTTTGTGCTGGGCTGATCCAGAGCGGGACATTAGCGTGGCGATTTTGACCTCTGGCAAATCAGTAGTTGGCACACATATTCCGACATTAGCCAACTTGCTCTATCACATTTCGGCACAGTGTCCAAAAGTGCCGTTCTCTGAGCGTCGTTCTATTTTTGGTCAAAAATTCGCCTTTGCAGAGGAATCCAAAAACACCAACATTACCGCGCTCTGATGACAACACATGGTTGGATCTGATGGTCT